>CABSIA010000024.1 GCA_902477645.1 uncultured Prevotella sp.
CATAAAAAGAGTCAACTGGCAGAATTAAATACACACTAAATTAATTCCGCCAACGGGTTATTTTAAATCTTTTTTTTAAGAATTAAAAACAAGTTTAAATCACTTCAACAATATTTATGAAAGAACAAGGCGGTCTTAAATGAAAAAGCCGTGAGTTGTCAAACAAAAAAATCATTAAAAGTTTTGTGTGTTAAAGTAATTTTTTGTAACTTTGCAGCCGTTTAGCAAAAAACACTTAATGATAGTTGAATGAAGAATGACAAAATGAAGAATCAGTACCGCGTGAATGAGCAAATTCGCGTTCGGGAAGTTCGTATCGTAAGTGATGGTGGCTCACAAGTAGTTCCAACACGCCAGGCTTTGGATATGGCGCGGCAGATGGAAGTTGACCTTGTGGAAATATCTCCAAATGCACAGCCGCCTGTTTGTCGTCTCATCGACTATTCCAAGTTCCTGTACCAGCAGAAGAAGCATCAGAAAGAGATGAAGCAGAAGCAGGTTAAGGTGGAAGTGAAGGAAATTCGTTTCGGACCTCAGACCGACGAGCACGACTATCAGTTCAAACTCAAGCATGCCAAAGAATTTCTGGAGGAGGGCAACAAGGTCCGTGCTTACGTGTTCTTCCGTGGACGTAGCATCCTTTTCAAAGAACAGGGAGAAGTGTTGCTGCTTCGCTTTGCCAACGACCTTGAGGAGTTCGGAAAGGTTGAGCAGCTGCCAAAGCTTGAGGGGAAGAAGATGTTCCTTTTCCTCGCACCAAAGAAAGCGGGTGTGGCAAAGAAGAGCCAGCAGAAGCTTGACCGTGAGCGCAGAGAGGCTGAGAAGGTCGTAGACAACAATACAGCAGTTGAGACCGAAGAAGAGGAGGCAAGTCTTTCGGGCGGCCTGTTTGCAAATGCCAAAAATGGCGCAGAGGCCTTGGAGAAGCTTAAAAAATAAACGGAAAAGAAAAAGAATATGTGCGTAACGCCTGGTATATGCGTTGCCACAATAAACAATAACAATTTAAAAATTAAAAAAATGCCAAAAGTAAAGACAAATTCCGGTGCAAAGAAAAGATTTACTTTTACCGGAACAGGTAAGATCAAAAGACGTCATGCTTACCACAGTCACATTCTGACTAAGAAGACAAAGAAGCAGAAGAGAAATCTTGTACACACAACATTGGTTGACAATGACAACCTGAAGCAGGTTCGTGATTTGCTCCGCCTTCGTTAATTAACTTTTTAGTAGAACATTTAAAAGAAGAAAATTATGCCAAGATCAGTAAATCACGTCGCTTCAAGAGCTAGGAGAAAGAGAATTCTTAAGCTTACAAGAGGTTATTTTGGAGCAAGAAAGAACGTATGGACCGTAGCAAAGAATACCTATGAGAAAGGTCTTACTTATGCTTACCGTGACCGCCGTAACAAAAAGCGTACTTTCCGCGCATTGTGGATTCAGCGTATCAACGCTGCCGCACGTCTTGAGAACATGAGCTATTCACAGTTGATGGGCGCGCTTCATAAGGCTGGTATCGAGATTAACCGTAAGGTTCTCGCTGACCTCGCCATGAACAACCCACAGGCTTTCAAGGCTATTGTTGATAAAGTAAAATAAGTTTTTGAAATATCAATTCTTAAACTGCCATCATCCCGATGGCAGTTTTTTTCAGCATATCAATTTCTGTAACTTAATAGTGAAAATTGTGTGCAGGTGCATTGTCCAACGAAACCGTATGCATTGCCCAACGCAAGCGGCTGCATTGCCCATCGCAGCCGCTTACATTTTTTTAGCACAAAGTTTGGGTATTTTGGAATTTGTGGTATTAGAAGCTTCAGCCATCGCAGATAGTAGCTCTTGTACTTTTTTTGACCTATATTTAGTTTTCAACTTATAATATCTCGTTCTCGCAATTTGTTTTATCACTCATTTTTATACAGTAACGTCCTTAAATAATCTAAAATAGTAAAGTTATGTTACAAATTTGAGCTGTTGAATTATATTTTTCTGAAATCTTTACTTGTTGTTTGAAAATTTTCATTACCTTTGCATCGTAGTCATCTAAGTAAAGATTGTCAGTAGTTCTTTTTTATAACAAAATTTGTAATTAGTGCCTAAAAAGCCAGTTTCTGTAAGTTCTGAAGGTTCGTACTTGGAGGTTCAAAAGTAATGATTTACCTTTAATTACTATACTATTGCCACAGAATCTCATGGTGAGAATCGGATGGCTTACAGATCTGGTTCCCAATATAAAAGATAAAAGGTGGACATTTGTCCACCTTTGTTGTTTATCTGTATGTTTTTTCTCATTAGATTTTCATAGTTAATCCAATTCTCTTCCTTACCATGTCTACCTCTGTCACTTTCACCATGACATGCTGTTGGAGCTTTACAACCTCATTTGGGGATGTTATGAATTTATGTGACATTTGCGATATGTGTACCAATCCGTCGTTGTGTACGCCAATGTCGACGAAAGCTCCGAATTTTGTTATGTTAGTGACAATTCCTGGTACCACCATGCCAGCCACGAGGTCTGAAATATCGTGTATGTTCTCGTCAAAAGAGAACTCCTCGACCTCCCCGCGGGGGTCTCTTCCAGGTTTCTGAAGCTCGCTCATAATATCCTTTAATGTAGGCATACCTACCTCGTCAGATATATACTTTTCGAGTTTTATATTTTTCTGAATATCCTTATTCTCAATTAGTTGCGCCACAGTGCATCCGTTGTCTGCCGCCATTTTGCTTACAATTGCGTAGCTCTCCGGGTGTACGGCACTGTTGTCAAGCGGATTTTTCGCATCGGGTATACGTAGGAAGCCGGCACATTGGGTAAATGCGTTGGCGCCTAACCGTGGCACTTTCTTCAGCTGAGCTCTTGATGTGAAGTGTCCGTTTGTGTTTCTGTATTCGATGATGTTTTTTGCAAGACCAGGGCCAAGTCCGCTGATGTAAGTGAGAATTTGCAGGCTCGCCGTGTTTACGTTTACTCCAACGAGATTTACGCAGCTCTCAACCGTCATGTCAAGACTTTTTTTAAGTTTTGACTGGTCTACATCGTGCTGGTATTGTCCCACTCCAATACTCTTCGGATCAATCTTTACAAGCTCTGCCAACGGGTCCATTAGCCGGCGGGCTATAGACACTGCACCTCTTACGGTCACGTCTTGGTCGGGAAATTCGTCTCTTGCAGTTTTCGACGCGGAATATATCGATGCGCCATCCTCGCTGACAACATACACTGGAATATTTCCTTTTGCGCTGTTGAATGCTTTTTTAAGAATGTCGGTTGTCTCTCTGCTTGCCGTTCCGTTGCCGACAGCCACAGCCTCAATGCCGAACCGGTTGGCGATGTATTCAAATGATTTTGCAGCGCTTTCCGCATTTCCTTTTGGCTCGAAAGTGTACACCACAGTATGGTGTATCAGATTTCCCATGCTGTCGATTACCACAACCTTGCATCCGGTTCTTATTCCGGGGTCAACCCCCATGACGGTTTTCTGTCCCAGAGGTGCGGCAAGCAACAGCTGGCGCAGGTTTGTTGAGAATACTTCGATAGCCTCTTCCTCTGCCTTCGTTCTGCTTGTCCCTGCAAACTCGTTCTCAATGCTTGGCTGCAGAAGTCTTTTGTACGAGTCCTCGACAGCCTCTTCAACCAGCTGCGAGCATTTTCCGTTGCCTTTTACATATTGCCGTTTCAGCCTGCTTATTGCTCTTTCGTCGTCAACGGAGATCCTCACTCTCAGAATGCCCTCACCCTCGCCACGGCGCATGGCGAGCAGTCTGTTGCCCGAGCATCTTGACAAAGGCTCGCTAAAATCAAAATAATCACTGAATTTCTTGGCCTCCTCAGTATCGGCTTTTGCCTTTACAACCTTTGATGTTATCACCGCCTCACGTCCGAAAGTTGTTCTGATCTGATGTCTGCATTCTTCGTTTTCGCTTACGTTTTCGGCTATTATGTCCTTGGCTCCCTGTAGTGCGTCGTCTACGGTAAACTTACTGGCGTCGGTTCCCGTTTCCTCAAGTTTTTTCCTGAAAGCAGCCGACTCAATCATTCTTTTAGCAAACGCCATGATATCGTGTTCTCTTTGCAGCAGAATTGTGGTTGCCAAAGGCTCCAGTCCTCTTTCCCTTGCCACCTGTGCCCTTGTCCTTCTTTTCGGCTTATATGGCAAATAAATATCCTCCAACAGGTTTGCGTCCCAGCAATCCTCTATTTTCTTTTTCAGCGCGTCGTCGAGCTTTCCCTGTTCCTCAATGCTTTTCAGAATTGATTCCTTACGTTTTGCAATCTCCTTCAGCTTATCAAGCCTCATGCTTATGCTGCCTATCTGCACGTCATCCAGACCTCCCGTCTTCTCTTTTCTGTATCGTGATATGAAAGGAATTGTGCATCCCTCCTCCAATAATGCAATGGTGTTGTCAACGCCGGCAGCTGGCAGCTGCAGCTCACGGGCTATCATCTCTGTAAAAATATTCATGTCTTAATTAGCAAAGTTTTTTATGTATAAGTGAAAAACTTTGCAAAAATAATATATTTTTCTTGTATAAGTGAAGAAAAAGCCGTATATTTGTTTTTAAAGTTAAACAAAGTTCACGTATAGTGGCTTTGTGAAAAATAATAAAATTGCAGCTAATTTTTGCATGAATGTGCTATTTGTGTTAACTTTGCATGTTCATAACAGATGTAGAAAAGATAAAAAAAGATGATATCAGTAGAAGGTTTGAAGGTTGAATTCAGTGCGAGGCCATTGTTCCACGATGTGAGCTTCGTCATTAACGACCGTGACAGAATAGCTCTGGTGGGTAAGAATGGCGCAGGAAAATCTACCTTGCTGAAAATATTGTGCGGAATGCAGCAGCCTACGGAAGGAGTGGTGTCGGTACCAAACAATACCACAATCGGCTATCTTCCACAGGTTATGAAGTTGCAAGACAACACCACCGTCAGGGAAGAGACACGAAAGGCGTTTGCAGAGACTCTGAGGCTAAAAGACAGGGTAGAGCAGCTGGCAAATGAGATGGCTGAGCGTACAGACTATGAGAGTCAGGAATATCTTGACCTTGTGGACAAATATACACAGGAGCACGACAGATATCTGATGATGGGCGGCGACAGCTATGAGGCCGATATGGAGCGCACTTTGTCAGGTCTTGGTTTCCTCCGTACAGATTTTGACCGTCCGACATCAGAGTTCTCCGGTGGCTGGCGCATGCGTATAGAGTTAGCCAAGATATTGCTCCAGAAACCCGATGTTCTTTTGCTCGATGAGCCTACAAACCATCTTGATATTGAGAGCATTCAGTGGCTTGAGCAGTTTTTGGCGCAGAGTGCCAAGGCTGTAGTTCTTGTAAGCCACGACCGTGCTTTTATAAACAATGTCTGCAACCGCACAATTGAGATTACATGTGGAGTTGCTGTCGACTATAAAGTGAAATACGATGAATACGTAGTGTTGCGTGCTGAGAGGCGCGAGCAACAACTGAGAGCATACGAGAACCAGCAGAAAGAGATAGCCGACATACGTGACTTTATAGAGCGCTTCCGTTACAAACCGACAAAAGCAGTTCAGGTGCAGAGCCGAATAAAGCAGTTGGAAAAAATAGTTCCGATAGAAATTGATGAAGTCGACAACTCTGCCATGCGCCTGAAGTTTCCGCCTTGCCTCCGCAGTGGCGATTATCCTGTCATCTGCAACGAAGTTGGCAAGAAATATGGTGACCATACGGTTTTCTCCGATGTCACGCTAACCATAAAACGTGGCGAAAAGGTTGCGTTTGTTGGTAAGAATGGCGAGGGAAAGTCTACGCTCGTGAAATGTATTATGAACGAGATACAGTTTTGCGGTGAGCTGAAAGTCGGCCACAACGTGCAGATAGGCTATTTCGCACAAAACCAGGCGCAGCTTCTTGAGGAGGACATTACAATCTTTGACACCATAGACAGAGTTGCCAAAGGAGAGATGCGATTGAGAGTAAACGATTTGCTTGGCGCATTTATGTTTGGAGGTGAGATTTCGGAGAAGAAAGTGAAGGTGCTTTCAGGAGGTGAGAGAAGCCGCCTCGCGATGATACGCCTGCTAATGGAGCCTGTCAATCTTCTCATTCTCGACGAGCCTACCAACCATCTTGACATGCAGTCGAAAGACGTGCTGAAAGAGGCTATAAAAGCGTTCGATGGAACAGCCATAATTGTTAGTCACGACCGTGAGTTCCTCGACGGACTGGTTACAAAAGTGTTTGAGTTTGGCGGTGGTGCTGTGAGAGAGCATATCGGTGGCATATACGATTATCTCCGTGAGCACAGCAGCATAGAGGCCAAGCTTGCTGAGACATTTGCGCAGCAACCTGTAGTTGAGGAAACCGTTAAAGTGGAATCGGCACAGAAACAGAGCTATGCCGAGAGGAAAGAGGAACAGAAAAAGATTAAAAGAGTGCAGAGAGCCATAGAGGAGGCCGAGAGACATATCGCAGATATGGAGGCGCGGATTAAGGAACTCGATACAAAGCTGATGTTGCCCGAATTTGCATCAGACATGGAGCTTGTAACAGAATATACATCGATAAAACAAAAGCTTGATGAAGAAAACGGGAAATGGCTCGAACTGTCTGAGCAGCTTGAAGATATGACTTCGAGATTGTAGTCTGTAGGGCCGCTATGTATAGCGGCCGCAAGCAATGAAACAAATATTTGGGCCTTAATTGCGGCCGCTATGCATAGCGGCCCTACAATCAAATAAATGAAATATCACGAAAATTAAATAGAAAAAACGACATGAAAAAGATTATTCCAATGCTTATGATGATTGCAGCCCCATGTCTGGGCTATGCACAGTCGAATGCAGGTATCAAGATGGAAAACCTTGACAAGACCGTCAAGCCATCTGAAGATTTCTACAAGTTTGCTTGTGGCGGTTGGCAGAAGGCAAATCCGTTGCCGGCAGCCTATTCGCGTTTCGGCAGTTTCGACCAGCTGCAGGAAGACAACAACCAGCGCGTTAACGAGATTATCGCAAGTCTGACTAAAAAGACATTCAAGGAAGGCACCGTAGAGCGCAAGCTCAGCGATTTGTATAAACTCGCAATGGACTCTACCCGCCGCAATGCTGAGGGCATAGCTCCGGTAAAGCCTCTTCTTGACGAAATGGAGAATGCAAAAACAATTGCCGACCTCCGCAACGTGCAGTATAAATATGCCGACTTTGGCTATGGCCTGCCTTTCGGCTATTATTTCGGCTCAGACGAGAAGAATGCCAAGATGAATATCCTCTCTCTCGTACAGAGCGGGCTCTCGCTTGGCGGCAAGGAATATTATCTCGACAACGACAAGGCGACAGCGGAAATCCGTGAGGCTTTCAAGAAGCATATTGCCCGTATGTTCTCTCTCTACGGCTTTAATGAGACCAAAGCAAAAGAGAGCAGCGACATCATTATGCGCTTTGAGACAGCCTTGGCTCTTATCTCAAAGAGCAACACTGAATTGCGCGATGTTGAGGCAAACTACAATAAAATGACTCTTGCCGAGTTTGAGGCAAATTATCCTAACATACCTTTGGCAGCACAACTGCGTGCCGAGGGCATTGCCGACAACTGCTTTACGGAAATGGTTGTAGGTCAGCCGGCTTTCTTTGCTGGTGTTGACAAACTTATTGCCACACAGACAGCAGCCGAGCTTCGCACATTGATGGAGTGGTCTTTGATTTCTTCTTCTGTAGGCTATCTTACAGATGAGATAGGAGAGGCAAACTTCGATTTCTTCGGCAAGACAATGCGTGGACGCGCAGAGAATTTCCCACGCTGGAAGCGTGCCACATCGCAGGTTGAGGGACAGCTTGGTGAGATACTCGGCAAGATGTATTGCGACAAATATTTCCCGGCAAAGTCAAAGGCTCGTATGGAGCAGTTGGTGAAAAATCTTCAGACAAGTCTTGCTGAGCGCATTAAGGCTCAGGACTGGATGAGCGAGGAGACCAAGGCTGCGGCACTCGACAAGCTTTCTGCATTCTATGTAAAGATCGGTTATCCTGACAAGTGGAAGGATGTCTCCGCTCTTGTTATTGACCCGTCAAAGTCTTATTTTGAGAATATTCAGGCATGCCGCAAGTTTTGGAACAAGTTCAACAATGACGCAAAGGCAGGCAAGCCTGTTGACCGTGATGAGTGGTTCATGTCTCCACAAACCGTTAACGCTTACTATAATCCAACTACAAACGAGATTTGCTTCCCTGCCGGAATTCTTCAGTATCCGTTCTTCGATGCCAAGGCAGACGATGCCTTCAACTATGGTGCTATCGGTGTCGTAATCGGACACGAGATGACTCACGGTTTCGACGATCAGGGCCGTCATTACGATAAAGCCGGAAACATGACAGACTGGTGGACAGCATCTGATGCCGAGAAATTTAATGAGAGAGCACAGCGTTGCGCTGACTTCTTCTCTTCTATCAAGGTTTTGCCCGACCTCAACGCCAACGGACAGTTCACTCTTGGTGAGAATCTTGCCGACCATGGCGGTCTGATGGTTTCGTTCAATGCCTTTAAGAATGCCACCGCAAAGAAGCCTTTGAAGAATATAAACGGCTTTACCCCGGAGCAGCGTTTCTTCATAGCATACGCTGGTGTATGGGCTGCCAACATCACAGAGAAGGAGATCAGAAACCGTACAAAGGGCGACCCTCACTCTTTGGGAGAGTGGCGCGTAAATGGCACTCTGCCACATATCAATGCTTGGTATGACGCTTTTGGCGTTACCTCATCAGACAAGCTGTATATACCTGAACAAGACCGTGTTAACTTGTGGTAAATAAGTATTGCTTAATAGTTGAAGCTGAAATAGAAAATGCCTTTAAGACTACCAGATAAGTTGCCGGCAATAGAGCTTCTGAAAAAGGAGAACATCTTCGTAATGGACGAGAGCCGGGCGCACAGCCAGGAAATTCGTCCATTGAAGATTGTTGTCCTCAACCTCATGCCGTTGAAGATTACTACAGAGACCGACCTCATCCGTCTGTTGTCTAACACACCGCTGCAGATGGAGATCAGTTTCATGAAGCTCAAGAGCCATACGCCGAAGAATACACCGGTGGAGCACATGATGATGTTCTATAAGGATTTTGAAATTCTCCGTGAGCAGAAGTTTGACGGAATGATTATCACCGGTGCGCCTGTCGAGACGATGCCATTTGAGGAAGTGGCTTATTGGGATGAGATAAAGTCGATATTCTACTGGGCAAAAACCCACGTCACAAGTACATTGTACATCTGTTGGGCTGCTCAGGCCGGACTTTATCATTTCTATGGCATACCAAAATACCCGTTGCCTTTCAAGATGTTCGGTATATTTCCACAGCGTCCGCTCGATCCCATGTTGCCTATTTTCCGTGGTTTTGACGATGTTTTCTCCATGCCGCACAGCCGCCATACGGAGGTCAGGCGTGAGGATATTCTTAAAGACCCCCGTCTCACTATTATTGCCGAATCAGAGCAGAGCGGTGTCAGCATGGTTATGGCCCGTAACGGACGTGAGTTTTTCATTACCGGGCATTTCGAGTATTCGCCAGACACTCTCGACAAGGAATATCGCCGTGATGCCGGCAAGCGCAGCGATGTCTTGCCGCCGCAGAACTACTATCGTAACAATATTCCCGACAATGGCCCGCTCGTTACATGGCGTGCCCATGCTAACTTGCTTTTCAGCAACTGGATAAACTATTATGTTTACCAGGAGACGCCTTACGACATCAACAAGATAGAATAATCTCTATATGCGAAAACTCGAACTTCTTGCGCCTGCCAAGAATCTTGAATGCGGCATCGCCGCCATAGACCATGGTGCCGATGCCGTTTATATAGGAGCCGCCAAATATGGCGCGCGTGCCGCAGCCGGCAATTCTGTTGAGGATATTGCCGCCCTTTGCAGTCACGCCCATATTTACGGTGCCAAAGTATACGTTACGGTAAATACTATTATCTACGACCACGAGCTCGACGATACCTTAAATCTTGTCCGCAAGTTGGCTGAGATTGGTGTTGATGCGCTGCTTGTTCAGGATATGGGGCTGGCGAGTCTGTGCCGTGGCATTATTCCGTTGCATGCCTCCACGCAGTGTGATACCCGCACGGCAGAGAAAGCACAGTGGCTGATGCGTCAGGGCATGGAGCGAGTGGTGTTGGCACGTGAACTGTCGAAAGATGAGATTGCAGCCATACACAAGGCTGAGCCTGATCTTCAGTTAGAGGTATTTGTTCACGGAGCATTGTGCGTCAGCTATTCTGGCTTGTGCTATGCGTCTCAACATTGTTTCTCACGCAGTGCCAATAGGGGAGAGTGTGCGCAATTTTGCCGCATGAAGTTTGATCTTATTGATGCCGACGGAAAAGAGATTGAGCACCAGCGACATCTGCTTTCGCTGAAAGATATGTGTCAGATAGACCACATAGAAGAATTGGCGGATGCAGGAGCATGTTCTTTCAAAATAGAGGGACGGCTTAAAGATGTGGCATACGTCAAGAATGTTGTATCCGCATATTCGCAACGGCTTGACAGACTTGTAGAAAAACGTCCCGATGAATATTGCCGTGCATCGAATGGCAAGGCGAAGTATTCGTTCACTCCTGACCTTAAAAAGACCTTTAACCGTGGATTTACGACATATTTTCTCAATGGCAGACAGCGTGATATTGCCTCTTTCGATACTCCGAAGGCTCTTGGAGAATATGTCGGAAAGGTAAAGGAAATTCGTGGTAACAGCTTTACTGTTGCCGGCACGTCTGCTTTTGCCAACGGTGACGGGTTGTGTTTCATCAATGCCAGCCGTGAGCTTGAGGGGTTCCGTGTTAACCGCGCGGAGGGAAACCGCCTGTTTCCGCTTCGCATGCCATCGGCTTTGAAACCTGGTGTGGGATTGTACCGCAACAATGATGTGACTTTTGAGAAGATTTTATCATCCACAACCTCACAGCGCAAGATTGAAATATCAATGCGTTTGGAAATGACAGCCGACGGATATGCGCTATACATAGACGACAAGAAAATGGCTGTGCTTGAGGCGGAGCACCAAAAGGCTCAGAAACCGCAGGCCGATAATATTTGCCGCCAGCTTACGAGACTCGGCAACACTCCATACGAGTGTACGGATGTTGAGCTTGGGCAGGGTGTGGGCGAAAGCTTTATACCATCAAGTCTTGTTGCCGATTTGCGCCGCCGCGCATTGGAGACTTTTGCGAAGTCAGCAAGTGCTTCTGCTGAACGGAAAGGCAGTAAGGAGTCTTCGGCAAATTACAGCATGAGCGTGAGGTGGCAACCGGAATATGTGAGATATCCATATACCTACAATATCTCAAACAAGGAGGCCTCACGGTTTTATGCCTCTGAGGGAATGTCTGAGCAATGTGATGCTTTCGAGCTGTCAGAACCGGCATCGTCATCGCTTGTCATGCAGTGCCGCCATTGCATACGCTATGCCCTTGGCCATTGCGTTAAGCGTGGCGACAAGGCACCGTCGTGGCATGAGCCGCTGTATCTTCGTCTTGGCGACGGACGTAAATTCCGCTTGCAGTTCCAGTGTGATGAGTGCCAGATGAATGTGCTGGCAGTAAAATAGTTGCAAATATATAAATTGATGAATATGAAATATAATAGACAACCCAATGTCAGGCATAACGCCGTCCCGCTCATTTTTGTCTGCGTGGCAATGGTGTTGTGTCTCACCTCGTGTTATCGCCGTCCTGTGGCAAAGCACGACTCCCTGGTGCAGCTCAGCGAGCATCAGATAGACTCGTTGTCGTTTTTCTCAGAGCATCATTATACTGACAATTTCAATTTTCTGGTAAAGGCCGATACCCTATATCTTTATTCACAGCAGCCTGAGGAGCAGCTGTCTGCCGATGTTGTTCCCGATTCGTTTGTTGTACTCCGCAATGAGATACTTGCCGTTGCCGACATTCGCATTATGCCAACCGACACCATCGATTCCGTATGGGTGCAGCTGGCCACAGAGCAGTCAAATTTCGGCTGGTCCCGTGAGTCCCGTTTTCTTCCACTTGTAGTTCCCGCCGACCCTATCTCGCAGTTCATATCGTTCTTCTCGGATACTCATCTGCTGATATTTCTTGTCGTGATAGGTATTATAGTGGTGTCGTATTGGATGAGATTTTTGTTGAGACAGAAGGTGCCTATTGTCCATCTTCGTGACATACAGTCGTTCTATCCTACGCTTTTGGCGTTGCTTGTCGCAGTCTCAGCGTCATATTACGCCTATATTCAGACATTCCATCCTGATATGTGGCAGCATTTTTATTACCATCCGACACTCAATCCCTTTGGCTTGCCTCTGGTACTGTCGGTTTTTCTTCTGATGGTCTGGTCGCTGCTCATAGTTACCCTTGCTGTTCTCGACGATGTGCGTCATTTGCTGCCTTTTGGCGATGCCGTGCTCTATCTCAGCGGTCTGCTTGCCGTTTGTGCGGCTAACTATATCGTGTTCAGCATCACCTCGCTTTATTACGTTGGTTATCTGCTTCTCGCCGTTTATGTTTTCTATGCCGTCCGTACTTATTTGAAAAATGGTCTTTTCCCCTATCGTTGCGGCAAATGTGGCGAGCCTATGCAAAGGCGTGGACAGTGTCCGAAGTGTGGTGCGGTGAATGAATAATTTTCCTAACAAATGAGGATTGTGATATTTGGCGGCAATTAGTACCTTTGCGTCAAATTTCAAAATCAGCTCATGAAGAATATTATTTCAGCCGTCATCTTATTGACGTCTCTTTCTGTTTCCAACTCTGCAGAAGCCAACTTGCGCACCCCTCCGGGGGGAGAGGGGGCTGTTGCAGACACCTCACGTGTTTTCGACCTCGACGAGGTCACTGTTGTCCGTCAGCCCAAGGAGCAGTTTCTGCTGCGCCGTCAGGCTGTCAGCTCATCAATGCTCTCAGCTGCAGACCTTTCCTCGTTTCATGCCACCGACCTTCGTGAGGCATCGGCATTTGTGCCTAATTTCGTGATGTCTAAATATGGCTCACGCTACACCTCTGCCATGTATGTGCGTGGCATTGGCTCACGCATCAACTCGCCTGCGGTTGGAATTTATGTCGATGGCATGCCTCTGATGAGCAAGTCGGCATTCAACACCTACTTTCACGACATAAGCCGTGTCGATATTCTCCGTGGTCCGCAGGGCACACTCTACGGGCTCAACACCGAGGGCGGTCTCGTTCGTATCTACAGCCGCAATCCTATTGACGAGCCGGGCACAGAGTGGAGAGCCACCGTTGGCTCGCACGGGCTTGCCACAACATCATTTACCACCCGTCAGCGTTTGTCGTCTGTGGCAGGTCTGTCGCTAAGCGGTTTCTATGCTTTCGACAAGGGCTTTCTCCACAACGGCATTACGGATACCGATGCAGAGAAGTCGAACGAGGCTGGCGGACGACTGAAATTTGTATATGCGCCAACAGCCAAAACTTATCTGAACATCGTTGCCGATTACCAGTACACGCATCAGAACGCCTTCCCCTACGGAATACTCGACGACAATGGCTATGCCGCCGGGCCGACATCGGGAACTCAGGGACGCTACCGCCGGAATATTCTCAATGCCTCGGCAGAGTTCGGCTGTCCGGTAGCAGGGCTTGATTTCACGTCGGCAACATCCTGGCAGCATCTGTACGACTTCATGTCTATGGACATAGACTATCAGCCTGCCGATTTTCTGCTCATGAACGAGAAGCAGAGACAGAACACCGTTACCCAGGAATTCTCACTGAAGGGTGCCCACAACCGCTGCTGGCGCTCCGTGTCTGGACTTTTCGGCTCTATGCAGTGGTTGAAAACCGATGCGCCCGTATTCTTCAACGACGGTATGGACGAGTTTCTGTCTGCCAACATTCGCCGCCCTATGTACAATGCAATGGTCAACGCCTTCGCTGGGCGGTTTATGCAGCAGGGCATGTCGCAGACCGCTGCTTTCCATGCCGCGGAGACTGCCATTGAGAGGGCTGGCGGAATTACGGTCGATGCCGACATGCAGACGGTGCCGGGCATTTTCGACACTCCGACTCTTAACATCGGTGTCTACCATGAGTCTACTCTCTCATTGGCCGACAGGCTTACGGCAACGCTCGGCTTGCGCTATGACTGGAGTAGAGTGGGCATCGACTACAACACCAGTGCCGTAATGAGCTGCAACGTAAACGTGATGGGACAGGAGGCTGCCACACGCATATCTTCCGTTCTTAGCCACGAGGAGCATGCAAATTTCGGACAGCTTTTGCCTAAGTTCTCGCTCTCGTATGGCATAGACAACAACAACAGCAACATCTATGTGACGGTGGCAAAAGGATATCGTGCCGGCGGTTTCAATATTCAGATGTTCTCCGATATAATGCAGGCCGAGATTTCGGCGGCAGGCAACCAGAGAGGTGACTACGAGGTGCCGCACAACGAAAAGTCGTACGACGACATCCGAAACACAATCTCATACAAACCCGAGACAAGCTGGAACTACGAGGCGGGCACACATCTAAACCTTTTAGGCAACTCGCTCCATGTTGACGCGGCGGCATTTTTCATGCAGGTCCGTAATCAGCAGCTCTCCGTAATGGCCGGCACATACGGTTTCGGGCGCATGATGGTGAATGCCGGAAAGAGCAATAGCTATGGTGTTGAACTGTCGTTGCGCGGCAGTGCGTTCGACAACCGCCTGTCGTACACGGCAAGCTACGGTCTGACACATGCCACATTCCGCAATTATTCCGACAGCGTGAGCGTTGACGGCTCGCTTGAAGCTATGGACTACAAAGGCAACTATGTGCCTTTTGTGCCCAGACATACTTTCTCGGCATCAGCCGACTGGCATTTCCGTCTGTCTTCAAGCGGAGAACAGGAGATTGTGATCGGCGCAAACATCAACGGGCAGGGACGCACATATTGGGACGAGGCAAATACACGCAGCCAGAAAGCATACGCAGTACTCGGCGCGCATGCCGCCTTGCACATTGGCCGTTGCCAATTTAATCTTTGGGCGACAAACCTCACCGATACTCGCTACAACACATTTGCCGTGAGCAGCCAGGCTACAGGCGAGAATTGCTGGGTGGCACAGCGCGCTGCGCCGTTCCGTATCGGACTTGACTGGAAAATCTGTCTCTGACACTTCGTCCGCAAATATAATGCTGGGATGGCTGGTTTCTAACCTGCCCTCCTGGTGTTATTTTCATTCGAGCGATTGAGTAAGGTGTATTCCATCGGAGATTTGATAAGGTTGTCATAACATACATAAAAGGCAAAGTCTCGAGACTTTGCCTTTCATTTTAGGAATATTATTTCTTCTTCAGCTCCATCACGGTCTTTCCGCTTGCGTCTGTGAGCAGCAGAATGCCTTTCTTGCCGGTCCTGAACGACTTGATGTTTGGCATGGCGCCGAGAATCATGTCTTCGGTAGTCATGTCGGCACACATCATCCGTGTCGCTCCGGTCTTTGAGAGGTCGATTCCGTCGGCTGTAACTTCGAACGCGCCGGTAAGACGGTTGCAGCCTGCGCTGCCGTAAACTCTCTTCTCGGCAACGTTGAAGCCGAGGAATACCTCATTCTCTGTTTTTGACTTGTCTATTGCTGTGCCGTTTACCTTCTCTACGGTCCATTCGCCGTTGAGGTCGGCGGCAGAAACAGCCTTGTTGGTTGTCGTACATGAGGCTGCCAAGAGCGCAGCCATGCTGATTGCAATTACATTCTTTTTCATAATCTTTTTGATGTTTATAGTTATAATAAATACCGTTGTTTACGGCTGTTACATGTAACGGTCCCTATACGGTTTGTGTGTAACGGTCCGCAGCAGAGTTATTTTATTGTCGGTGTCTTCTTCCATTTCAGGTTGAAATCCTTCTTCAGTATGAAGCCCAGTCCTTGGGTGTTGAGGCTGTTTCGTGAGAAATAGCGGTCGTTCGACTGGTTGTACACCCTTATTGCGACGTTGCCGTTTGGCAAAAGCAGATACCTGATGTCGAAGTCGCCGATGAAACTCGTTGTAGCGTTGGGATTGTCGCGGTAGCCGAACTGTCCGTTTATCAGCAGTCGGTTGTTTAACAACCGTCCGCTCAGCAGCCCCTCGTATTCGGCATTGTTCCATCCCTCGTCGCCTGTCGATATGTTTGCACCGAAGTTCCAGTTGCTGTTGTTTATAACCGTTCCGAGTAGCGAGTTTATCTGCTGGCTTATCTGTCCGCTCAGTATGCTCTGCATGGCGAGCGATGTCTGGCTTTGCGATGTTCCGTCGGCATTGGCGTTGTTGTTGCCCTGCGAGTAGAACCGGCCTACGGCAAGCAGGTAGATGACCTGCTGGTTCATCTCCTCCTCGCTGTTTATCAGGCTGTATATCATCTGCTTTGCGTCGCTGCTTACGGTCGGCATGTCGAGTCCGAAATCAACTTTCGGCGCATTGGGCGTTCCCGTTATGTTCATAAGGCAGTTCACGCGGATGTTGTTGCTTGTGAACGATCGCCCGAGCTGAAGGTCAGAGAGACTCACGGAGTTGACGGGGTACACGGCCTGAAGGTTCAGTATGGCATCGTATGGGTTGCCGCCAAAGGCAATTGTGCCGCCAGGTTGGAACTCAAAGTCCTTGTGGAGGGCGTTCTGTATGGTGAGTTTGTATGTCCCGTTGTCTACCAGGTAGTTTCCGAACAGCTCGAAAGCCCCCTTGTTGTAGTATGATGCCCTTATCACGCCCGAGCCGCGGAGGTCGATATAGTCGCCACTTGTCTGGTCCATGATGAGCCGTAGCGTTGCCGTAGGCTGTGTGTGGATGAGGAAGTTTATCCGTATGTCTGACGGCATGTCAGCCATCGTTTTTACGTTTTCTCCATTACCGCAGCCTGCTTTTATGGCCAAAGAGTCTCTGTCGCTCCATTTTATGAATTCCTGCGACTTTATTGCATCGGGGCTTGACGTGTCGTATGTCATCACAGACCCTGCGTTCGGCGTTATGTCGATATCCATAACCACCTCTCCGCTTTTGCCCCTGATGTTGCACTGGCCTGTGCCGAAGGCCTTGCCATAGAACGTGCTGCCGTCGGAGCCGTTGAAATCGTAGACAAGCAGGTTGTTAGTCCTCACGCCTATGTCGTAGGTCAGCCTGCCGAGGTGACGGTGATATAGGCTTCCGCTCACTACGCCCGTGTTGCCGTTTTTGTCTATTATCGTGTCGTTGAGTAGCTGTATCTCGCCCTCAAGCATCCGCACTTTTCCGTTGGTCATGGTGTATTCGGTGTTCAGGCTGCTGATGTGCATTGTGCCGTCTACAGTCAGCTCTCCCGTCAGCTCTATGGCGTTTAGCGGTCCCCAGACTCTTGCCTCTCCGTTTGCCCGTGCGTCAACCTCGTCGATGAAGCTGCCGCAGAAGCCGAGCAGAAACTCTGTCCTTGTGCCGTGGGCTGTAATGCCGAGGTCAATGTAGTTCTTTTTGGGCGACACATATCCTTTTATCAGTGTCAGACGTTCCTCATCGTGGGCGCGGGCGTCGATGTCTATTTGGTGCTCGTCGCTGTTCCACTCCACGTCGGCAAGCAGCGTTCCCATGCGCCCGTCCTCAAACGTGAACTTGTCAACGGTAAGGTTGGCCTTGGCCTGCAGTTTGCCGAAGACTCCCGAGACGGCAGCATTGCCAGTAGCCTTGCCGCCGAACTCTACGGAGTGGAAGTTTACGAGGTTGAGGATGTAAGCCACATCCACGCCTTTGAGATTGATGCTCAAAGAGTCGGCGTTGCTCGTTGTTGCCAGTCCGCCGATGTGTATGTGCTGTCCGCCGTGCTCAATAGCGAAGTTGTCTACTTCCAGGTGTCTGCGGCTGTATTTTATCTGCGAGCTCTTGATGTCCCAGCTTGTGTTGCCGAGCTTCATTTTTGACGGCGTTATGTTTACGACAGCTTCCATCTCGTTGTTGCTGTTTTTTGAGAATTGGGCGTATGCGTTCATATTGCCTTTCACGTGGAGCTTGCTGTTGTTGTCGAAGTCCAGCGATGCCGACAGGCGGTTGTCCTCAGCAGAGATGTCGAGACGGTATTCAGCCTTTTTGCCAGTCGGCAGTATCTTTTTACCCGAGATAGTTGCCTTTAGCTCGTTGTCGGGGGTCGACATGCTGAGTAGAGCATCGGTATAGTCTGTGCCGTCGTAGCTGAAGTAGGGTACTGTTGTCTGTAGGCTAAGCTCGGAGTTCCGGCTGTTTATATATCCGTCGGCTCTCAGCGGTTCGTATATTTTTATCGGTATGCCTAGCAGATGGCGTATAGGCTCAGCCGAGAACACGTCGGCATAGAATAGCATGCGGCAGTCGGGAGCAGTGCGTTTTTTTATAGATGTCAGCTGCTGTATGTTTGGCAGCTTGTCGGCTATCAGGTTCTCGACATGCTGCACAATAGACTGTAGGCTGAACTCTCCGCTCATGCCGGCGTTGGCAAAGTCTGAGGTCAGTATGATGGAGTGTCTGCCGTCGGAATTTCTTGAGAGCAGGTTTATGTTTCTGGCATGGTAGCTGTCGTCGTTGCCGTTTTCGTCAGACTTGGCGATACAGAAATTCTTTATGTTTATATTTCCATTTGTATTGTCAATATTTTGTCCGTCAAATTTAGCTGTTATCTGTGCCTGGAAATCAGCATTGTCCCATTTTTCAGACAGGTTGAGGGCTTTTGGCCTTAAATGCTTGATATTGGCTTTGATGTCTGCCTTCGGGTGGTCTAAGTTGAAGTTTCCCTCTGCTTTTATGTCAATGTTGTCGTCGTTTACGGCAAGCAGTCCGCTGACGGTTCTGCTATCAAGTTTGCCGTCAATATCAATGCCGTTGTATGTATATCCGTTATATTGCAGCTTGTTCACCATTCCGTTGGCAGTAGCTGCCTCAGCGCCTTTGTCCATCGTGGCACTTACCTTAATGTCGGTGTCGAGCAAGCCAAACTTCTCATTATCGAGAATCCGCTCAAGATTGCAGTCTTGGGTGGTCAGGTTGGCTGCAATCTTCTTGCCTTCTTTGCTCGCTGCAATTTTTATGGAGCCTGCATCTGTTGCCAAAAGTCCGCGGAGCGATATGTCGTCCTTAGTTCCTCCTGTTGATCCGTTGAAGGCTATGTTGCCGATATTTGAGAGTATGCGTGGCATTTCTTTATCGTTGTTGAAAGCCTTGAATACTTTCTCTGTCGTAGTTGGCGATATGTTGAGGGACTTGATGTTGGCTATCCATTTGGGATTCTTAAAACCGTTGCTCAAAGAGCCGTCGGCTATTATCATTGTCTCACCATTCTCTGTGTCTATACCAAGATATGAGACTTTCAGACTCGTTGCCGTTCCTGTCACGGTACTCTTGATATTGACTTTGTTGTCTATTTTTGCAAGTTGTGGAATCAGCGCTGAGAGGTCGGTCAGGTATATATTGCTGTTCTCTATTTTTGCCGTATATTGCAGCGACGGCATCAATAGTTTTTCCGATGTGGCATCGTATGTTGCACAGGCCTGCCTGATGTCTATTCTTGATTTTGGCAACTCTATGTAGAGTCTGTCAACAGTTGCCTGCTTGCGGTTGGCAACAAGTTTCAGCTTTAAGTCGTTTACTTCAAGTCCTGATTTTTCTTTAAATGCCAACTTCTTGATATACGTATTTATAGAGTCGTTTGTTATCTTGTTTACTATAACGTGTGTGCTGATGTCGCTCAGGTCTATATGCCTCATGGACGTGAGCCTGTAGTCGGGCGAGTCGAGCTGGTTGTATCTCACCCTTCCGTGCCTCACTACAAGCGAGCCGATCTCAAGGTCAAGAGGTTTGCTGCTTGTCGTATCTTTTGATGCCAATGCATCAAGAATAAACTGGATATTTGTGTCGTCACCGGCATTCCGTTTGTACATGTTGGCATACAGACCAAACACCTGTGCCGACGATATTTCGATGTTTCCCTTTGACAGTTCTGTGAACGATATCTTTGCCGAGAGTCTTGTTGCGGCAAGAGCTTTCTTTCCAGCCTTGTCGTTTATTTTTACATCATCGATGATAATTCTGTTTAAAAGTCCAAGATCTACACGCCCTATAGAAACTTCCGCATTTATCTTGTTGCCAATAACATGTGCCGCTTGCCGGGCAATGAACGATTGCACCGCCGGTATGTTCAGCAGTGTAATCATGCAGAGATAAATTCCGCAAAGCATCCATATTATGGTATTTATTACCGTTTTCAGTCTTTTCATTTGTAAAGGCGGTTTTGCAAATCTTGGGGTGTGGGGTGAATATGTTGTGCAAAATTACGAAAAAATGGTTGTTGTGCTGCAATAAACGTGTTCTTTTTTATTTCTTTTGGTATTTATTTGGTAATTTTGCAGCGTTTATAGCAGTTGGTAATCATTTTGATACAAAATAATTCCTTATTTATATAGTTATGATTAGAAAAATTGAGACGCGCAAGGGGTTGGACATTTCTTTGCTCGGTAAAGCCGAAAAAAAGAAAACAGTCTTGTCGCCTGTAGGTGACTATGCCCTTGTTCCCGACGACTTTGCCGGTGTCGTTCCCAAGGTCGTGGTAAAGGAAGGCGACAAAGTGTTGGCAGGCGACGCATTGTTTGTCAACAAGAACTGTCCAGACGTTATGTTCGCATCGCCCGTCAGTGGTGTCGTAACAGAGATCGTCCGTGGCGACAGACGTAAGGTGATGTGTGTTAAGGTTAAGGCCGACGAGACACAGCAGTATCGTGAGTTTAGTAAGTTGAACTTAGCCTCGGCAAGCGCAGAGGATGTAAAGGCGCTGTTGCTGGAAGCTGGACTTTTTGGTTACATCAATCAGCTGCCTTTTGCTGTTTCTACAACTCCTGACACCACGCCGAAAGCAATCTTTGTATCTGCATTCCGTGACATGCCATTGGCTGCTGATTTTGAGTTTGAGTTGCAAGGTCAGGAACAAGATTTCCAGACGGGTATCTCTGCTCTTGCAAAAATTGCAGAGGTTAATGTAGGTATCGGCAAAAACAGCAACTCTCCATTGTGGGAAAAACTGACAGATGCCGTTGTTACACGTTTTGTTGGCCCTTGTCCGGCTGCCAATGTCGGTGTTCATGTAAATCATCTCAATCCTGTAAACAAGGGTGAGGTTGTATGGACTGTAGACCCAGTTGCAGTTTTGTTTATCGGACGCCTTGTTAACACTGGTAAAGTTGACTTGCACCGTACAGTAGCCATTGCCGGCAGCGAGGTCTCACTGCCTGAATATGCTGACGCACTTGTTGGTGCGCCAATAAATACTTTGCTCTTTGGCAAACTAAAGAACGAACAGAATGTAAGAATTATTAACGGAAATCCGTTGACAGGCCGCAAGACTACACTTGATGGTTTCCTCGGCGCTCATACATCTGAGATTACTGTGATTCCAGAGGGCAACGATGCCGACGAGATGCTTGGCTGGATTATGCCACGCTTGAACCAGTTCTCTGCAAACCGCAGCTATTTCTCATGGCTTATGGGCAAGCGCAACTACAAGCTCGATTCACGTATCAAGGGCGGCCAGCGCCACATGATTATGAGCGGCGAATACGATAGCGTGTTTCCAATGGACATCTACGCCGAGTATCTAATCAAGGCCATCATCACCGGCGACATAGACCGCCAGGAACAACTCGGTATCTATGAGATTGCGCCTGAGGACTTTGCCGTTGCAGAGTTTGTCGACTCGTCTAAGCTCGAGCTGCAGGACATCGTACGCAAAGGTCTCGACATACTGAGAAAAGATAGCTGATGATAGTAAGATTATAATGAAACATAATTTAAAATATTAGGAAATGTCATTACGTAAATATATTGATAAAATAAAGCCCGCTTTCGAAGAGGGAGGCAAATTGCATGCTTTCCGCAGTGTCTTCGATGGTTTCGAGACTTTCCTCTTTGTGCCTAACGACACAGCTAAGTCGGGTGTGAGCATTCACGATGCCATTGACTCAAAGCGCATAATGAGTATGGTCGTAATAGCCTTGCTGCCCGCCCTGCTCTTCGGCATGTACAATGTGGGATATCAGAACTACGCTCATGCCAACGCTTTGGATTCAGCAACATTCCTCGACATGTTTTTGTACGGTGCCTTGGCTGTTTTGCCAAAAATACTTGTAAGCTACATTGTGGGCCTTGGCATTGAGTTTGCTTGGGCTCAGTGGAAAGGTGAGGAGATACAGGAAGGCTACCTTGTCTCGGGCATCCTCATCCCGATGATAGTTCCTGTAGGCTGTCCTTTGTGGATGCTTGCCATTGCGGTTGCCTTTGCCGTAATTTTCGGTAAGGAAATCTTTGGCGGTACAGGTATGAACATCTTCAACGTCGCCCTCGTAGCCCGCGCTTTTCTTTTCTTCTCTTATCCTACAATGATGAGTGGTGATAAGGTTTGGGTGGCTAACGACACTATCTTTGGTCTTGGCGCAACAACAGTTGATGTCACTACAGGTGCAACTCCGCTTGGGCAACTCGCCTCTGGCACAGATATAACAGCCTCATTCTCAGATATGGTTATAGGTCTTATACCAGGAAGTATCGGTGAGACAAGTGTTATCGCTATTGCCATTGGCGCAGTTATTCTTTTGTGGACAGGCATAGCAAGCTGGCGTACCATGCTGAGCGTTGTTGCCGGTGGTGCCGCAACCGCATTCCTTTTCCAGCAGACAGACCTGACAGCCATTGCGTGGTATGAGCATCTTGTTCTTGGAGGCTTTGCCTTCGGTGCCGTGTTTATGGCAACCGACCCAGTCACAAGTGCCCGCACAAACACAGGTAAATACATCTATGGCGTTATGATTGGCGCACTTGCCATCATTATCCGTGTCATGAACCCGGGGTATCCAGAGGGCATGATGCTTGCCATATTGTTCGGCAACATGATGGCTCCGCTCATCGACCACTATGTTGTTGAGGCAAACGTAAGGAAGAGAATGAAGAGACAAGTAAATAAGTAGACAAGTGGACAAGTAAACAAGTAGACAAGTAAACTAATAACTCGTTAACTTGTAAACTTGTTAACTCGTCAACTAAAAAATAAATAATCATGAATACAAACAAGAATTCCTATATTTTAATATATAGCGCGGTATTGGTTGTTGTGGTGGCTTTCCTCCTTGCCTTTGTTTACTCGGCATTGAAACCACAGCAGGATATCAATGTGGCTCTCGACAAGAAGAAGCAAATTCTTGCAGCCCTCAATATCCGCGGACTTAACGATACGGATGCTGCCGCTAAATACAACGAGGTTGTAATGGCAGATATGATAGTTGATGCCGATGCGAATGTTTTGGAGCAGGGAACACCGGGAGGTGAGAATGCGGCATTCAAACTGAACAGCGCAGACTACAAGAATGGCAAGCTTGCCGTTTATGTCTGTAAGGTGGACGGACTGGAGAAGTATGTGATACCTGTTTATGGTATGGGACTTTGGGGCGCAATCTGGGGATATATAGCCCTTGACGCAGACAAGAACACTATATATGGAGCATACTTCAACCATGAGAGCGAGACAGCAGGACTTGGTGCCGAAATTAAGGACAGCAAGGCTTGGCAGGACCAGTTTAAGGGAAAGAAAATTTTTGCCGAGGGAAGCGACAATGTTGCCATTGCGGTAAAGAAACATGCCGACATCAAGAACCCGGCTTCAGAATGTGACGGCGTTACTGGTGCCACTCTGACTTCTGATGGTGTCACACTGATGCTTCAGGATTGTTTCAGTAAATATGTGAAACTCTTAAAGAAATAACATAATTATGAGCTTATTTTCAAAACAGAATAAGGAAGTGTTCAGCAATCCGCTGAACCTCGACCACCCCATATTGGTGCAGGTGCTTGGTATCTGTTCGGCTCTTGCCGTAACGTCGCAGCTTAAGCCTGCTATTGTTATGGGATTAGCCGTAACCGTAATCACAGCATTTGCCAACGTCATTATCTCAATCATCCGCAACACCATTCCTACACGTATACGTATTGTTGTGCAGCTTGTTGTTGTCGCAGCTCTCGTAACTATCGTAAGCCAGGTGCTTAAGGCATACGTCTACGATGTAAGTGTAGAGCTGTCTGTCTACATCGGTCTTATCATCACCAACTGTATTCTCATGGGACGCCTTGAGGCTTTTGCCATGACAAACCGTCCTTGGCCGAGCTTCATTGACGGTGTCAGCAATGGTCTTGGCTATGCCATGATACTAGTCGTTGTTGGTGGTGTGAGAGAGTTCCTCGGACGTGGCTCGCTTCTCGGCTTTCAGATTTTGCCAGATGCTGTTTACGATTGGGGCTATGTAAACAATGGTATGATGACCATGCCTGCCATGGCGTTGATACTGTTGGGATGTGTCATTTGGATTCACCGTGCATATTTTTATAAGGAGAAATAAATTATGGAACACACAATAAGCTTGTTTTTCAGGTCCATATTTGTGGACAATATGATATTTGCATTCTTCCTTGGAATGTGCTCGTTCCTTGCCGTGTCTAAGAATGTGAAGACCTCATTGGGACTTGGTCTCGCCGTTACCTTCGTATTGATGGTTACGGTTCCTGTAGACTATCTCATGCAGACTAAGATACTTGGTCCCGACTGCCTTGTTGAGGGTGTAGACCTCTCATATCTCAGTTTCATTCTCTTCATTGCCGTCATTGCCGGCATGGTTCAGCTCGCTGAGATGGTAGTTGAGAGATACTCGCCTTCCCTGTATGCCGCTCTTGGCATATTCCTTCCGCTTATCGCCGTAAACTGTGCCATAATGGGTGCCTCTCTCTTCATGCAGCAGAGAATAAATCTCGACCCTTCAAACACGCAGTATATAGGCTCTATCGGAGATGCCTTTGTATATGCGCTGGGCAGCGGTATCGGCTGGACTCTCGCCATTGTCGCCATGGGTGCGATACGTGAGAAGATGGCATATAGCGACGTTCCAAAACCATTGCAGGGATTAGGCATCACATTCATTACCGTAGGTCTTATGGCCATGGCAATGATGTGTTTTTCAGGTCTTAAAATTTAATCATCAGGAGAAATAATAATTATGGTACAATTCATTCTGACAAGCATAGGAGTGTTTCTCGTAACGATATTGCTCCTTGTGATTATACTTCTTGTTGCCAAGAAATATCTCTCGCCAAGCGGCAATGTAAACATTACTGTCAATGGCGACCGTACACTTTCTGTTGAGCAGGGCAACAATCTTATGGCTACTCTCAACGAGAACGGCATTTTCCTGCCTTCCGCATGTGGTGGTAAGGCTTCGTGCGGACAGTGCAAAGTGCAGGTTATTGAGGGTGGCGGTGAAATTCTCGGCTCTGAGAAACCGCATTTCAGCCGTAAGGAGATTAAAGACCATTGGCGTCTCGGATGCCAGTGCAAGGTTAAGGGCGACATGAGCATCCGTGTCCCAGAGAGCGTACTTGGCGTAAAGGAATACGAGTGTACGGTTATCTCGAACAAGAATGTCGCCACGTTCATTAAGGAGTTTAAGGTACAGCTTCCAAAGGGCGCACACATGGACTTCCTTCCTGGCTCATACGCGCAGATTAAGATTCCTGCATTCTCTATTGACTATGATAAGGATATCGACAAGTCGCTCATTGGCGACGAATATCTGTCTGCATGGCAGAAATTTGGTTTGTTCCCATTGAAGTGTGTTAACACAGAGCCGACAATCCGTGCTTACTCAATGGCAAACTATCCTGCCGAGGGCGACGTGTTTATGCTTACCGTGCGTATTGCCACGCCTCCTTTCAAGCCAGACCGCTCTGGCTTTATGGATGTAAATCCTGGTATTGCCTCCTCATACATTTTTACTCTGAAGCCGGGCGACAAGGTTATTATGAGTGGTCCTTATGGTGATTTCCATCCTCATTTCGACTCCAAGCGTGAGATGATTTGGGTAGGTGGCGGTGCCGGTATGGCTCCTCTCCGCGCACAGATTATGCACATGACCAAGACGCTTCACACAACAGACCGTGAGATGCATTATTTCTATGGCGCGCGGGCTTTGAACGAGGTGTTCTATCTTGACGACTTCCTTGGGTTGGAGAAAGAATATCCAAACTTCCACTTCCATCTGGCTCTCGACCGTCCAGACCCGGCAGCCGATGCGGCAGGAGTTAAATACACTGCGGGATTTGTGCATCAGGTAATGTTCAACACATATCTCAAAGACCACGAGGCTCCAGAGGATATCGAGTACTACATGTGCGGTCCTGGTCCGATGTCGAAGGCTGTTGTAGGCATGCTCGACTCACTCGGCGTAGAGCCGGAGTCTATAATGTATGACAACTTCGGAGGATAATTCCGTTGTGCGTAACAGTAGGGCCGTTACATGTAACGGCCCTACAATAATTCACTAAAATATGCACTCCGAAATCCTCCGCATTGCAATTCCTTCTATTGTCTCAAACATAACCGTTCCGTTGCTCGGATTGGTAGATGTGGCTATTGTCGGTCACATGGGCAATAGTGTTTATATTGGGGCTATTGCCATTGGCAGCATGATATTCAACGTTATCTGCTGGATATTTGGTTTTCTCCGTATGGGCTCAAGCGGCATGACATCGCAGGCATACGGAGCTGGCGACCGGAGTATGATAGCCGACATTCTCGTAAGGTCTTTGTGTGTCGGACTTCTGACAGGTGTGCTTTTTATATTATTTCAGCCACTTGTCCGCAGGCTTGCTATGACAGCCATGAGTCCAACAGCCGATATTTTGCCATACGCCTGCCGGTATTTCGACATCTGTATATGGGCTTTGCCTGCAATGCTGTGTCTTTTCGGACTGAACGGATGGCTCATCGGCATGCAGAATACACGCATACCTATGTATGTGTCTCTGTTTCAGAATGTTGTGAATATTCTGGGCAGTCTGACCTTTGTTTATGTTTTTGGAATGAAGGTTGAGGGGGTCGCTTTGGGAACACTTGTTGCTCAATACGGAGGTTTGCTTCTTATGCTGCTCATTCTTAGCCGAAAATATCGTGCAGTGCTGGCCGTCTGCACATGGAGAGCCGTTAAAGACAGCGCAGGGATGAGACGCTTTTTTGTTGTAAACCGTGATATCTTCATCCGCAATCTGTTTCTTGTTGCCGTAAATTTCGCATTTACCGCAATTGGCGCGCGGCAGGGTGCCGTGGTTCTTGCCGTCAACACGCTGATGTATCAGTTTTTCACTCTTTATTCTTATGTCATGGACGGCTTTGCATACGCAGGAGAGGCTATCGGAGGAAAATATTATGGCGCAGGCGAAATGAGAAGTTTTCATCTTTCTGTGCGGTGCCTGTTTAAATGGGGGACGGCTTTATGCGTAGCTTATACTTTGTTATATTATATTGGCGGAATGCAGCTTATGCGTCTTTTATCAGACAATTCGTCCGTCATCTCCGCATCTGAAGAATATATGCCGTGGGTATATCTTTTGCCGCTTGCAGGAATGGGAGCTTTTATTTGGGATGGTCTTTATGTAGGAATAACCGACAGCCGTGGCATGCTCGTCTCGTTGCTGGTGTCGGCGGTGGTGTTTTTCGCCGTCTGCCTCGCTTTCTTTGGTATCTTCCATAATCATGCCCTTTGGCTTGCCTTGGTTTCGTATTTGTCAGCGCGAGGCATAGTGCAGACCGTTTTATGGAAAAAAGTCCACCCTCATACTTTCATAGAAGTTCATAGGGTGGACTGATATATGCATTGTCGTTAAGTGCTATCTTGACAGTAGATATGACTTGAAGTCATTGAAGTCTGCAGACATTTCTACAGAAAGTTTCTCACCCTTCATAAAGTCGGCCAGGCGTGAAGGTATCTCAATATCCGAGCTTAGTATATCGTCGACCTTTTCTTTGAATTTGGCAGGATGTGCCGTCTCGAGGAAAATTCCGAACTCGTTGTCTTTAAGCTGTTCTTTCAGTGCTCTGTATCCGCAAGCTCCGTGAGGGTCAAGCACATAGCCCGTCTGCTTGTAGCACTCTTTCATGGTTTCTGCAATTTGTGAGTCAGTATAAGTCGCTCCTGAAATGTGGGCACAAATTTCTTTGTGCGATGCCTTGTAAAGGTCGAGAATACGGGCAAAGTTGCTTGGATCGCCAACATCCATGGCGTTGGCTATAGTCTGCACGCTTGCCTTCGGATTGTATTCTCCGTTTTGCAG
>CABSIA010000025.1 GCA_902477645.1 uncultured Prevotella sp.
AATGCAAAGTATGCTCTGCATAATGTTCCCACGTAATGTTAGGCTCTGAACAAGAAGAGGTAAAAAGCTAAAATACAGAGACTTACGATGCATCCGTCTAAAGATTCAATCGTTTGAGGCTCTAACAGTGTGAGCGCAAGAAAAGAACAGGAGACCATTCGGCTGTATATGCGTATAAGGGCATTGCTGTTGTTCAGCTCAACAACAAGCAGTGTCGCAACACCTGTAAGCACAAATTGCATCCAGGTGTCTTCTTGCAGCAGTCCGTCAAGTAGACATACTGCTACTGCATAAGCCGAGCAGACGGGCAGTGCCCATCTGCTTTCGGCTATTCTGTTCTGAAGTCGTTTAATCATTTTCAATTTTGAGTTTTGAATTACGAATTTTGAATTGTCGGCAAAGCCGATTTGAAATTACGGGTTTAGAGTTGTTTAGTTCGTAATTTAAAATTCATAATCGCGTCGAAGCGATAATAATTCGTAATTCGTAAATCTCTTAAAGGTCTTGCCCTATATCACTTCTAAAGTACTTGTCTGTGAACTCAATCTTCTGAGCCTCGGCAAATGACTTGGCAAGAGCCTCTTCCTTATCCTTTCCGTATGAGGAGACGGCAATAACACGTCCTCCGTTGGTGACAACCTCACCGTCTTTCATTGCTGTACCGCTATGGAAAACGATGCTTCCGTCTACATTGCCGATACCTTTTATAGGGTAGCCTTTCTTGTATTCCTGAGGATAACCGCCGCTTACGAGCATCACGCATACTGCCGCACGCTCGTCGAATTCTATTGTGCGCTTGTCCAAATCGCCTGCAGCTACACCTTCAAACAGGTCTACGATATCGCTTTTTAGTCTAAGCATCACGCTCTCGGTCTCTGGGTCCCCCATACGGCAGTTGTATTCTATCACCATAGGCTCACCCTTCACGTTGATAAGACCGAAGAAGATGAAACCTTTATAGTCGATACCCTCTGCTGCAAGGCCCTCAACGGTAGGACGGATGATGCGGTTCTCAACTTTCCTCATCCATTCTTCTGTGGCGAAAGGAACTGGTGTCACACTGCCCATTCCTCCTGTGTTCAGGCCCGTGTCATGCTCTCCAATGCGCTTGTAGTCTTTTGCCTCAGGCAAAATCTTATAGTTCTTGCCGTCGGTAAGTACGAATACTGAGCACTCTATGCCGCTGAGGAATTCCTCGATGACAACCTGAGCGGATGCATTGCCGAACATACCGCCAAGCATCTCCTTGAGCTCTGTCTTTGCCTCTTCGAGGGTAGGGAGGATAAGAACGCCTTTGCCTGCGCACAGACCATCTGCCTTCAGTACGTAAGGTGCCTCGAGGGTCTCTAAAAACTTTAGACCTTCCTCAACTGTTGTGCCGTCAAAAGTCTGGTATTTGGCTGTTGGGATGTTGTGCCGCTGCATAAAGCCCTTTGCGAAGTCCTTGCTGCCTTCCAATACGGCACCGGCCTTTGAGGGGCCGATAACAGGAATGCCCGCTGTGCGCTCGTCGTTTTTGAAGTCATCGTAGATACCCTTAACCAATGGATCTTCTGGACCAACGACAACCATATTGATATTGTGCTCTATGGCAAAATTCTTGATAGCTTCAAAGTCATCAGCTTTAATAGCCACGTTCTCTCCCACGTTTGCTGTTCCCGCATTACCTGGAGCTATAAACAGTTTCTCACACTTGCTGCTCTGAGCTATTTTCCATGCAAGGGCGTGTTCGCGGCCGCCGCTTCCTAACAATAGAATATTCATATCTTATTTTTTATTTAAGGTAAACCATTTGTTAATATTACTTATGTTGGCAGTTTGTAGAGTCTGCCTTCAGATAGTCATCAAAATACTGGCTTATTCTCTCGTGCAGGTGAGTGCTCTGATGTCCGCGCATGTTATGTGGCTCGCCTGGATAGACGAAGAAATCGGGCTGGGTGCCGTTCTCTATACATGCCTTTATAAACGAGAGTGCATGCTGCGGAACAACAACCGGGTCGTTCATGCCGATGATAATCTGCAGCTTGCCTTTCAGGTCTTTTGCCTTTTTTATCAGGCTTGTCTGCTCATAGCCCTCAGGATTGCTCTGCGGTGTGTCCATATAGCGCTCGCCGTACATTACCTCATACCATTTCCAATCGATGACAGGACCGCCTGCGACACCAACCTTGAAAACCTCGGGATGGTTTGTCATGAGGGTGGTTGTCATATATCCGCCAAAGCTCCATCCGTGAACACCCATGCGGTCGGCATCAACGTATGGCAACGATTTCAGGTATTTTACGCCCTCCATCTGGTCCTTCATCTCCTCTTGTCCGAGGTGACGGAATGTAGCCTGCTCAAATTCCTTACCGCGGTTCTCGCTGCCACGGTTGTCGAGAATGAAGAGAAGATATCCTTTCTGTGCCATGTAGGTCTCCCAACTGCGGCTGCCGTAATGCCATGATGCGTCGACATTGTGGGCATGAGGTCCGCCATAAACATATATGACGGTAGGATATTTCTTGTTGGGGTCGAAATTTATTGGCTTCACCATGCGGTAGTACAAATCTGTTACTCCGTCGGCAGCCTTAATCTTTCCGCATGAATATTCCGGCACATTATACCCTGTCCATGGGTCGTCGGCTGTGAAATAGCTGGTGCGTTTTGCCTTGGCGTTCAATGTTGTGGGAACAATCTCTATTGCTCTTGCCACGTCTGGCTCTGTATATCTGTCTAAAATGAAGTTGCCTTTGCCGCTAAGTGACGGACGGTGATAGCCCTTGCCGTTGTCAAGCAGTTTGCGTCCTGTTCCGTCAACCTTTATGGCGTATGAGTTTATCTGAATGTCGGAGGCCTCGTTTGAAGTGTAGATTACGGTTTTCTCTTTGCGGTTGAAGCCGAGAACGTCTGTGACAACCCATTTCCCTTTCGTTATCTGGCTCAGCTCCTCGCCGTCGGCACTGAACAGGTAAATATGGTTGTAGCCGTCTTTCTGACTCTGCGTAATAAACTTTGTCTTGTCCCAAGGCAGGAATGCGATAGGGTGGAGAGGCTCAACATATTTCTCGTCGGTCTCCCGGTAAAGTTCCTTAATTTTTTTGCCTGTTGTCGCATCATAACTTACAAGACGGCAGTCGTTTTGGTCGCGGTTAAGCTCAAACATAAAGATTTCCGTGCCTTCCGGATTCCAAGTTATGTTGGTGAAATATCTGTCGGTGGGGTCGCCAGCGTCGAGATAAACGGTTTTGCCTGTGGCGAGGTCGTAAACGCCTACTGTAACTTTATGCGATGTCATGCCTGCCATAGGATATTTCGCAGGTGCTGGCTCTGCCACTCTCGGGTCTATGTCGACAAGCGGATAGTCTGTCACCATGCTCTGATCCATACGGTAGAAAGCGAGTCTTGTTCCGTCGGGATTCCAGAACAGTCCTCCGTTTATACCAAACTCATCACGGTGAACCGACTGGCCGTAGACAATATCACGGCTGCCGTCTGTGGTGAACTGTGTGACTTTTCCCTTTGCGTCGGCAACAAAAAGCTGATTGTCTTTTACGTATGCTGTGGCTCCAGAGATTTTGTTCCATTGTTCCGCCTCTGCGCCGGTTTCTTCGCCTTGCCACGCAACCGATTTCTTTTTCCAGTTAACAAGTTTTTTTGTCTTGCCGTCTGATACAAGAACTAAGGTCTGCCCCGAATATGGAAATTCTGTATAGTAAAGACTCCTGACGTTCAATCCCGACCATTTTTTTATGTCATCGAGAGTAAACAGAAGGGTCTCTTTGTTTGTGTTTTTATTTACAACGTAACACTCCTCAAGCTCCTGATGCACAAGCTCGTCGCCCCACCATGTGGTGAACTTGTTTTTCGGCATCATGTTGCGGTAGTTGTTGCCGCCGAAGTTGAGGTCTTCCAATGTGAAAGACTTTAGCTGTGCAGATGCGCATGTCGGTATCATAGCCAAAAACAGAATTTTTGCTAACAGGCTAAAATGTTTAATCGTCATAGTCGAAACCTTTTTTGAAGTTCTTCTTACCGAAATTCCGGTCGCCTTTATCCCTCTTGTCAAAACGCTTTCCGCCGCCGTTGAACTTTCTGTCATCTTTTCCGAACGATTTCCCGCCCCTCGGTCTGTCAAAGCGCTTACCGCCCTTGTTGTCGTCACGGTCGTTGTCACGCTGTCTGCGTCCGAACTTTGGGCCTCTGTCGTCATTCTTGTCAAATTTCTTCTCGATCGAGCGGAACTTGAACGAGCGTATGTCTCCGCTTTCGTTTTCCTCCTCGGCAGTAAGTCTTTCCTTGAACTCACGGTTTTTCTTAAATCTGTGCTTCTGAGCCATCTCTGCCTTCTCCTGCTCTGTCTTAACAACGCCACCCTCTGAGCGGAATTCCTTCATTCTGCCATCGAAGATGCAATATTTGCGGAACTCGCATTCCAGCGATCCGTTGTAGACAGGTATCTTGATTGAGGGCTTCAGGCCTATCTGGTCGAAACACTCCTCTCGGTAGCTCAAAATCCATGCGTCGTTTCCGGCAAAGGCATGCTTCAGCCTTTCGCCAATCATCTTGTAAGTGGCAAGAAGATTTGGAGTTGAGATGCGCTCGCCGTAAGGCGGATTTGTAATCATGGTAGACTTGTCCGCTGGCTTTGTGAAGTCTTTAAAGTCCTGGCAGTCAACGGTTATGTCTTTTGTCAGTCCGGCGGCCTTAACATTCATGCGAGCAGTGTTCACTGCCTTCATGTCGATGTCGTAGCCATAAATGTGGTGTCCGAACTCGCGCTCCTGTGAGTCGTCGTTATATATGGTGTCGAACAAATCCTGGTCGAAGTCGGGCCATTTCTCGAATGCGAACTCCTTACGGAAAACACCCGGAGATATGTTGCGGGCTATCAGTGCGGCCTCTATGAGCAGTGTGCCAGAGCCGCACATAGGGTCGATGAAATCAGTGTCGCCTTTCCATCCCGACATCAAAATCATGCCGGCAGCGAGCACCTCATTCAGCGGAGCCTCTACGCTCTCCTGGCGGTAGCCGCGGCGGTGCAGACTCTCGCCGCTTGAGTCGAGGCATAGCGTAGCCTTGTCCTCAGCGATGTGAATATGCAGACGTATGTCAGGATTTGAGATTGAGATATTTGGTCTGTTGCCAGTTTTTTCTCTGAACTGGTCAACTATTGCATCCTTAACCTTGTATGTTACGAAGCGTGAGTTGCGGAACTCCTCGGAATAAACCACTGAGTCGACGGAGAAAGTTTTTCCTTGTGGTATGTATTCGCTCCAGTCTATGGTCTGCACCTCGTTATAAACATCGTCGGCCGAGCCTGCCTTGAAGTGTCTTATTGGTTTCAAAATCCGTATGGCTGTGTGCAGCTGGAAATTAGCGCGGTACATCATTTCCTTGTCGCCGGTAAACGATACCATTCTGCGGCCTATTTGTACGTTGTTTGCACCCAGTTGGGTAAGTTCTTGCGCCAAAACGGGCTCCAGTCCCATAAAGGTTTTGGCAATGAGTTCGAATTCCATTGTTTTTGAACAGTTGTTTATTTTTTATTTATTTTTGTCGTTTGTGGTTTCATGTCTTCTGTCACCCATACGTTTGCGCCAACCACGCAGCCTTCGCCTATGGTTATCCGGCCGAGTATGGTAGCGTTGGCATAAACGATGACGTTGTCCTCGAGAATCGGGTGGCGTGGAATGCCCTTTATCGGGTTGCCGCACTCGTCGAGCGGAAAACTCTTTGCACCGAGCGTAACGCCCTGGTAAAGTTTCACGTTGTTGCCTATGATGCACGTCGCGCCTATCACCACGCCCGTTCCGTGGTCTATGGTGAAATGGTGGCCTATGGTGGCCTGCGGATGAATGTCGATGCCTGTCTCCGAATGTGCCATTTCTGTTATGATTCTCGGAATAAGCGGCACGTTTAGCATATATAGCTCGTGGGCTATTCTGTAGTTGGTAAGAGCTTTTATCACGGGGTAGCAGGCAATTATCTCAGCATGGCTCTCGGCCGCAGGGTCACCGCAATAGGCGGCATGGACGTCTGTGGCGAGTGTGCCTCTCAGCACCGGCAGTTTTTCTACGAATTTTGCCGACAGTTCCTCGGCTTTCGCCTTCAGCTCGGGGCTTTCCAGCGAGGGAGTCTCTTGAGAGTTCTCGCCGAAATACAGGCCGGCAAGAATTTGTTCGGAAAGCAGACGGTGCAGCCTCTCTATGTTTACGCCAATCTGATATTTTATTGTCTTCAGGTTTACCGTTGACTTGCCGTAAAATCCGGGAAACAATATGGCCCGTGCCAAATCAATAATATCTCCAAGTTTCTTACCTGAAGGGAGCGGGTCGCCGTCGTTGTGTTGATGGAAAAGTCCTTTCAGAGATTTCTCTTCTGAAAGTGTATCGACGGTTTGTGTCAGAATGTGAGTAATATGTTGTGTACTCATTGGTGTTTTATCGCACATCAAAGATAATTGCGCACAAAATTAATATAAAAACTTTAATTACCGAAAATTCTTGCAGTCATTTTTTATTGTTTTCTTGAAAAACATGCCTGTTGCGTTGCTGATGATATCTATATTTATGCAAAGCTGCTTGCGGGTGCGTAAAACACCGCTTATTTATGCGTTCTAAAACAGATTATTAATCTGTTGGCGAAGAGATTAATAATCTGTTTGCCGATAGATTAATAATCTGTTTGCAAACGCAGCCGCATGCGTTTTTATCAGAGACTGGTTGCGTCGGTGTTTTATCCCCGTTTGGTGTATGTTTATACAGGTGTGTGGCGGCAAAGTGAATTTATATACCGAAGAAAAATTTTGCCTGAGATAAATAAAGTTTCCCGTAGCTGCAACTTTTATGTCTCCGTTATCGTCAAAAGAGAAAACAAATAAACTATTTGATTATGAAAAAGACTCTATTCGCTGTAATTATGGTTCTTGCTGCATTGACTATTGTTGGTTGTTCAGATAACAAAAAACCGATAGAAAATGCCTCAAGCAAACAATTTATAACACGTAAAGTTGAAAAGCCATCATATTTTAATAAGGTGGTTGTTGACGGAGTTGTCGACGTAAGTTTCCGTCAGAATGTTACCCCTGCGGTATCTATAAAAGGCAGAAAAAATGTAGCTTTAAATGTAGTTGCCAGAATTGACGGCGAGACCTTGATGATTGGTCTTTCGACAAAAGACCTTTTAAGGTTCGACCGTTCAGAGAAGGCTCAGGTATATATATCGTCGCCCGACCTTATTGGCGTTGTTATGAAAGGTGCAGGTAGCTTTACGTCGCATGGTGAAGTTGATACCGATACCCTTAATGTTCAGCTACTTGGAGCAGGCGATATTGAGTTTGAGAGCGTAATCTGTGATAAGGCAGATTTTAATATCCGTGGTGCCGGAAATATCGATGTTGACAAACTGACATCTCAGGCTACGGAAATCTCACTCCTTGGTGTGGGAAAAGCAGAGATTGACTTTGTGAACTCTGGCGATGTGTCATGTATTTTAAAGGGTGTCGGCAATATTGAATTAGAGGGCGACGTGAGAAGTCTGCAAACAAGCAAGCAGGGTACGGGAAAAATAGATACCGATGACTTGAGGGTGGAAAAGTGACGTTAGCCCGTTTTTTATTTAAAAATATAGAAAAATCAGATTAAACTATTTTGTTCGGGAAAATATACGTATCTTTGCACGATATTGTAGAATTAGTTTCTCTAGCAAAACAAAATCGTCAATGTTTAATCAATATCGCGAAATGCAGTTTGTTGAATATAACAAAGCTGTGAAATATTATCTCTCTAATTATAATAAATTGGTTGAGATAGAGAAATTTGTAATGGGTGAGATACTTCATTTTATAGATCTCCATCTTCCTGAGATTACTCGTGATTATAACGAGGCGTCTTATTTATATTCGTTTTGGAAGAACTATCCTCCTTTAGATAGAGGGCGTTCTCCAATAGGCGACCAATACCCGTGGATAGAGGTTGGAGAGCAAGTCTTTGGTAATAAATTGTCCAGATATTTTGCGGCAAATTTTGGAGTGAAAGACGCTGGATTACCATCAGGCTCTGATGACAGATGCATTATATCAAGTGAAAGAATAAAGCAAATCTTAGGTTATACCGATTCTGTGTGGGTTTTTATTGATATAAAATCTGCTGGTCCTCGTGATGATTTCAATCATGCGGTTATGTCGCCATATCAAATATCGGGTTCTGGTGTGTGGAGAAATATTAGCGATGGTGTAAGGAATGAGCCTATAAAAGCAACTGGGAAAATTGTAAGCCATGATTTTTTGTGTTCTCTGTCGCCGATATATGTGTTAAGTGATGGTACTGTAGCTCCCCTTGTTACATTTGCAATAAAGCCTGTTTATAGCATGGCTTGTGAAAATGGGACAAACATAGGTCAGCCGCTAAGCAAAATAAAGGTTGCCAGCATTCCAAATGGTTTATTGCTTACTCAGAATCCTAACTATATGGAAAACTATCCTCATTTGTTTTTTCCTGGTAAAGATGATAAGTCTAAGGATTTACGAAAAATACGGGCACGTGTGTCTTTTGATATTCTTAAAGAGATTGCATCTTGGCGTGTAAAAGAAATACAGATATAAAATGCAGAAATTAGAAGTAAATAATGCATATTTAGGCGATTCTCGTGAGTTGCTAAAAAACATAGAGCCAGATTCTATCGCTCTTTCTTTTTGGTCTCCGCCTTATTTTTTAGGTAAGGAATATGAAGAAAATGAATCTTACGAATCATGGCAGTCGTTACTTCAAGTTGTGATTGCCGAGCATTTTAGAATTCTTAAACCAGGTGGATTTTTGGTTATCAACATTGCAGATATTCTGTCATTTGAGGATTTGAAAATGCCTAAAATAATGGGGCTTAATCCTTCAAACAGAAAATGTAATGTTACTAAGGAGATTATTCTAAAAGCAAAGAAAGACCATCCAGACTATAACAGATATCAATTAGCAGCGTTGCTGAATTGCAGCGAACAAACAATTGATAGAAGACTAAACGGTAATAACATTAGAGGTGGAAAATATGCGCCTGGTACTCATGTTAAACTTGTAGGTGGCAATATAGAACAATATGCTTACGATGCAGGACTTTTTCTTTATGATAAAAGAATATGGAAAAAGGATCCGGCATGGGCTAATTGTAAATGGACAACCAATACACTAAAAGCCGTAAGCGAAACAGAAGACCTTTATGTTTTTTGGAAGCCTGGAGAATATATAGTCAATCGTGAGCGGCTAACAGTACAAGAATGGAAAGAATGGGGGTACAGACAGGTATGGGAAATACCAAGTGTGCGGTCTAATGACATTCATCCGGCAATGTTTCCTCTGTCGTTGGCTTATCGTGTGATTAAACTATATACTGATGAAAATGATATAGTTCTTGACCCTTTTTTGGGAAGCGGTACTACAGCAATAGCTGCTGTACATCTTAACAGGAAATTTATTGGTATTGAAAAATTGCAAAGATATTATAATATAGCAGAAGATAGAATTGCTCAGGCGAAAGTTGCATGTTCTTCAAATCTATTTGCACAACCTTTATGAAAACCAAAAAACTGCTAAAAAGTTTTCTGAATCCGTTATAATTGAGTAACTTTGCACCCTAATAAAGGATTTAAGATATGAAATATGCTATTATAGCAGCCGGAGAAGGCTCTCGGTTGGCAGCTGAGGGAATTAGTGCGCCAAAGCCTTTGGTAAAGGTTCATGGCGAGAGTCTTATAGATAGGCTTATAAAGATATTTACCGATAACAATGCTGAGCGAATTTATGTGATCTGCAATGAGCTGTACACTCAGGTTGCGGAGCATTTGAATGAGCTGGAATCTGACGGATATGAGGGACGCAAATTGCCTCTTGAGCATATTGTGAAGAGCACTCCGAGCTCAATGCATAGTTTCTACGAGCTTAGCCGTCTTGTTGGCGAAGGTCCGGTTGTACTTACAACTGTCGACACGATTTTCCGTGAAAAAGAATTTTCTGAATATATTGCCGCATTTGAAAAAGCTTTGGCCGAAGGTTTTGACGGACTGATGGGCGTAACAGATTACATTGATGATGAGAAGCCGCTGTATGTGGCTACCGATTCTCATGATGTAATCACAGGTTTCTATGATGAGCAAAATGGTGAATGTAAGTATATTTCGGGCGGAATTTACGGACTTACAACTCCTTGCGTCAAAATTCTTGAGGAGTGTATGCAGAACGGAGTCGGCCGTATGCGCAATTTCCAGCGTGCTCTTGTCGCAGGTGGCATGAGGCTGAAGGCTTATCCTTTCTCAAAGGTTCTCGATGTAGACCATGCCTCAGATGTGACAAAAGCCGAGGAATTTCTGAATTCTTAATCGCTGACGGTTATGAAAATTCTTGCAGTAAGCCGTGATAAGAGATATTCGCCAAACAGCGTCGACAAAGATTTGGCAATTCTGAGAGCCGCCGCCGAGAGAATTGGCGGTGAGGTTCAGATTGTTGATGAGAATGAAGTCGATGCGGGCACAGACTGCGATGTTTGTCTGTCTATGGCCCGTGGGGAGAAAAATCTCAAGGTTTTGTCAGGCATGGAGCTGCGTGGCGTAAAAGTTATAAATAGTCCTACTGGCGTCTTGGCTTGCAGGCGTTCTTCCGTAGAGGCTACAATGCGTAGTCTTGGTGTTCCGCTTCCGCCTCTTGACGGCGCCGATGGTTTTTGGATTAAGCGTGGCGATGCGGCGGCTCAGACGCAGGGCGAGGTGCGATATTGTAAAGATGCGGAAGAGCTTGAGCGGGCAAAAAAAGAATTTGCAGAAAAAGGGATTTCTGATTATGTGGTATCAGCCCATGTCGTAGGCGATTTGGTGAAATGGTATGCTGTAGGCAGAGATTTCTTCCGCTACTATTATCCGACCGATGACGGAAAAACAAAATTTGGCGATGAGGCTGTAAACGGCTCTGCAAGTCATTACCGTTTTGATGTCGAGGCTCTGAGGGCAGCCGCCGGGCTTGTGGCTGCGGCGATAGGAGTTTCCGCCTATGGAGGCGATGCCATTGTCAGGCAAGACGGCTCGTTCTGTATCATAGATTTTAATGACTGGCCCAGTTTCTCACGTTGCCGTGACGATGCGGCTGAGGCTATAGCCTCGGTTGCTAAAAGTTTGATATGACGATTATTAACAATAAATATGGTTTTGAATAACACTAAAGAAAACAAATCTTTCTCTGAACTCCTGCAGGCGTCGTTCAAGTCGGACGATACAGAGGAATGGCTTGACGTGCATTTCACACGTCCCATAGGCCTTGTGTTCGCCCTGTTTTGGAACAAATTTGGAATACATCCCAATGTCATAACAATATTGTCGATTTTCCTCGGTATAGGCTCAGGATGGATGTTCTGCTACGAGGATTTGCCCCACAATATTATGGGTGTCGTATTGCTTATGCTCGCCAACTTCTGCGACTCTACAGACGGGCAGATGGCGCGGCTTACAGGCAAGAAAACTCTTATAGGCCGCATGCTCGACGGCTTCTCGGGCGATGTGTGGTTCTTCTGCATTTATGCCGCTTTTGCCTACCGGCTGATGGACGACAATATCCCGTTTACCAATCATACCTGGGGATTTTTGTCGTGGGTGCTCGCATTTGTGGCAGGTGTTTTTTTCCATTCTCCACAAAGCTCGCTGAGCGACTATTATCGGCAGATACATTTGTTTTTGCTAAAAGGCAAAAATGGCAGCGAGCTTGACAACTATGCAAGCCAGCGCGCCATATACGAGAGTTTGCCGAAGAGCGATGTTCTCGGCAGGGCTTTCTATTTCAATTATGCCAACTACTGCAAAAGTCAGGAGAGACGCACACCTGAGTTCCAAAAACTTATGTCTGCGTTGAAAGATAAATACAATGGGGCGGAAAAAATGCCGACTGACATCAAAGACAGGTTTCTCAGTGTGAGCCGCACATTGATGCCGTTGACAAATATATTGACATTCAACACACGCGCAATCTGTGTGTATATATCGGCGCTTACAGGACTTCCGTATCTCTATATGATATTTGAGATAACCGTTATGCAGCAGATGTATGTTTACATGCATAGAAAGCACGAGAAACTTTGCCGTGAGACATTATTGACAATCAACAACTAAGTAGACAACTTGTCAACTTGTCAACTCGTCAACTCGTCAACTCGTCAACTTGTCAACTCGTTTACTCGTTAACTAAAAAATATGATTAAGGGATATCTTTTCGATTTCGGCGGAACGCTCGATACGGCGGGATGCCATTGGGGACAGATGTTGTGGCACGCTTATCAGCGTCAGCAAGTGCCGGTGACAGAGGAGCAGTTCCGTGAGGCTTACGTATATGGCGAGCGCACATTGGGACGCACTCCGATTATTCAGAGCGACTACTCGTTCCATAAAACCCTTGAGGTGAAGATACGCATTGAGATGGAGTATCTTTGCACCTCGGGCGCATGGAATGCAGACGAGAAAACTTTCGGTGCAAAACTGGCTGATGTGCTCAACGATGTCTATCAGCGTGTTGTTGAGATTACTGTTCACAGCGCATCGGTTCTTGAAAAGCTGGCTGCGAAATATCCGATGGTTCTTGTAAGCAATTTTTATGGTAATATAACCAATGTGCTCGCTGAGTTCCGTCTTGACAAATATTTCAAGGATATTGTAGAGTCTGCGGTTGTCGGCATCAGAAAACCCGACCACAGGATATATCTGCTTGGTGTTGAGGCTTTGGGATTGAAACCAGAGGAGTGCGTAGTTGTTGGCGACAGTTTCTACAAGGACATAGAGCCTGCGAAAAAAGCCGGCTGCCATGCCGTTTGGTTCAAAGGCGAGGGATGGACAGAACAGCAGTACGATGAGACCATTCCCGACAAGGTGATTACGGATTTGGAGCAGTTGCTGGATTAATCTTTAGAGTTTAAAGTTTAGAGTTTAAAGTTTAATGCAGTATGCCTTATGGTTTTAAAACTAATTGCGTTAAACTTTACACGTTAAATATAAAACTCTTTACCTCAAAAAAATATATGATTAGAAAAATTTTCGTTTTTTTGCTTTTGATGACTGCCATGACAGCCGCTGCGCAGAAAATCAGAGGTGTTGTTGTAGATGCCGAGAATGGCGACACGCTGCTTTATCCCAGTGCGTCGTATAAAGGGCACCGTGTTGCCGTCAGCGGCAACGCCATGGGTGAATATTCCATTGACAGGCATAACGGATGGCAACTTACGTTCAGTGCCGTGGGCTATAAGTCGAAGACGGTAAATGTGACATCTTCAACCCCCTCAAAACTCGACATAAAACTGAAACCTGATACAAAGCAGCTCAGCGAGGTTGTGGTGAGGTCGAGAAAGGGAAAATACAGCCGTAAGGACAATCCTGCCGTTGAGCTGATGAAAAGGGTTATTGCAGCCAAAAAGAAGACAGATCTTGAAAATCATGACTTCCTGCAATACAATAAATATCAGAAAATTACGCTTGCGCTCAACGACATCAAGCCGGGCGACCTCGACAGCGGATTTTTCGCAAAAAAGCAGTGGCTGATAGACCAGATTGAGACAAGCCCTTACAACCACAAACTGATACTTCCAGTGTCGGTTGATGAGACCGTTACGCAGAACATATACCGCAAGGATCCGAAAACAGAGAAAAGCATCATAAAAGGTCAAAGCTCTACGGGCGTAAACCAGCTCATACAGACAGGAGATATTCTTAACGTCACGCTGAAGGATGTTTTCACCGATGTCGACATCTATGATGACTATGTCCGCCTGTTGCAATATCCGTTTGTCAGTCCTATCGGCAAAAACGCCATCGGGTTCTACCGATACTATATTCAGGACACAGTCTATGTGGACCGCGACCTGTGCTATCATCTTGAGTTCTTGCCCAACAATCAGCAAGATTTCGGTTTCCGTGGAGAATTGTATATTCTTGCAGACTCGTCACTTCATGTAAAGCGCTGCGAGTTGACAATTCCGAGACGAAGCGATGTCAATTTTGTGGAAAATCTGCACATTTCCCAGCAGTACACAAAACTATTCAACGGTGAGTGGGCTTTGACGGTCGACGACATGATTGTTGAGATGAGTCTTGTAAGGGCATTCGGAAAATTCCTTATAACAAGGACAACCCGGTTGAGCGACTATGCTTTCGACGAAATTCCGAAACAGCTGTTTAAGGGAAAAGCCAAAGAGCGCAAGGAGGCTGATGCCATGATGCGCGATGAGGCTTTCTGGAACCAGTACCGCTCGGTTGAGCTTACAAAAAGTGAGTCGTCGATGGATGCGTTCATACACCGTATTGAGCAGCTGAAAGGTTTCAAATATATTATTTTTGCAGGAAAGGCTCTTATTGAGAATTTTGTGGAGACTGGCGACATGAACCATCCGAGCAAATTCGATATCGGACCTATCAACACTATGATATCGAAGAATTTCATCGACGGCTACCGCTTCCGCCTCTCGGGGCAGACCACGGCAAACCTCAACAAGCATTGGTTTGCAGGCGGATATATAGCCCGTGGTATGGACTCGAAGAAAACTTACTATAATGCAGAGCTTACTTATTCTCTCAACAAAAAGGAATATCTGCCACGTGAGTTCCCGAAGCGCACCATTACGGTTTCGTCGACATACGATGTAATGGCACCGTCTGACAAATATATTCCTACCGACAAGGATAATGTGTTTACTGCCTTCAAATGGGCTACGGTTGACAAGATGATGTTCTACAACCGGCAGAAAATTGCGTTTGAATATGAGCAGGACTGGGGACTGAAATCTGTGCTAAGTCTGAAGCGTGAGGAAAACGAGGCTGCTGGTGAATTGCACTTCGGAACATCGAGACTTAACACTACCGAACTGTCGCTACAACTTCAGCTTGCCCCTGGACGCACTTACATAAACACCAAACAGCGCCGTCTGCCAATAAATCTCGACGCGCCTGTGTTCGGTCTCGGACACACTATAGGCTTCAAGGGCTTCCTTGGCGGCGACTATCGCTACAACCTTACAGAGGCGAGCATTTATAAACGTTTCTGGGTTGGCTCTTGGGGAAAAATCGACGCATACCTTAAGGCTGGCGCACAATGGAACCGTGTGCCATTTCCGTTGCTCATCATGCCTGCTGCAAACTTGTCGTATATTGTCGAGGACGAGACGTTTAACCTTGTAAATAATATGGAGTTCCTGAACGACAGATATGCGAGTCTCGATGTGAGCTGGGACCTTAACGGCAAGATTTTCAACCGCATTCCGCTGCTCAAGAAGTTGAAGTGGAGAGAGTATCTCGGTGTGAAATGCCTATGGGGAAAGCTTACCGATAAGAACAACCCTACACTTGAGCAAAATGCCGATAACCCAATTTTGTGGCAATTCCCAGAGGGCAGCTATGTTATGGACCCACACCGTCCGTACGTGGAGCTTGTAGCCGGTGTTCATAATATTTTCAAGCTGCTGCATGTGGAATATGTGAAGCGGTTGAACTATAAATACCTGCCAACTTGCCATAAGGACGGCATAAGGTTTATGGTGAGAATGACGTTTTGATAATGTTTTTAGGCCCTACCTTAAAAAGGCCAATTTGTCTCACGACAAATTGGCCTTGTTTTCTAACTAACTTATTATCAACTATTCATTACTCATTCTGAAAATTTTGGTAAAATTACGAATAATTTCCTTATAAATTCCTTTGTAAAGAACAATATATATCAAAAAAACCACGTAAACGTTTGCGCATATAGCTGTTTTTTATTATATTTGCAGTGGATTAGGTTGCACTTGGCATTTTTTTAATAAATTTGAATTGCCCTCGTTTGCACTATTATAATCAAAAATAAAGCATACGTTTAGATTGGTTTTGAATGCTACAAATTGCTCACAGATATGAAACAACGCAGAATTTCTTTAAAGGATTTGGCCGCAGAACTTGGTGTTAGCATAGCTACTGTATCAAGAGCTCTTCATGGCAGCCATGAGGTGGGGGAGGAGATGCGCCAGCGTGTTAACGCCCTGGCAAAGGCGCGCAACTATCGCCCTAATCCTTTTGCACAGAGTCTGCGCAAGGAAGCACCGCACATCATTGGTGTCATAGTGCCAAATCTGGTTACGCATTATTATGCTGCCGTGTTGGACGGTATCGAATGCTATGCTTCAAAACTCGGATATTCTGTCTTCAGTACAAATAGCCATGAGAGCTATGATTTGGAGAAAAAGGCAATTGACAATTTTCTCTCGCTGCATGTCGAGGGCATTATTGTTTGTCTTGCACAGGACACTACCGATTATGCTCACATAGAGCAACTTCATGAGCAGGGAGTACCTACGGTGATGTTTGCGCGCACCTGTCTGACTGAGAAATTCTCGCATGTAGTTGCCAATGGTGACGAGGCGGCTTTCGAGGCTACCAAGCATTTGATAGATACCGGTTCGAGGCGTATCGCTTTTATCGGAGGCCCAAATCATCTCGATATGGTAAAACGCCGCAAGCATGGGTATCTGCAGGCTCTGAAGGATGCGGGAATACCCATCGACCGCTCGCTTGTTGTTTGCGATAAGATTGATTTCGATGTGGCACGTAATGCTACAATAAATCTGCTTTCCTCCAAGAATCCACCTGATGCTATTTTGGCTTTCAATGATATCGTCACTTATGCGGCTTTTGATGCCATAAAGTTTCTAGGAAAGCGCATTCCTGACGATGTGGCCATAATAGGCTTCACGGATGGTGATACCGCTGCGTTCGTAACCCCGAAATTGTCAGTCATTCAAGATCAGGCCGGTGTTCAGGGCGCAAAGGCTTGCGAGCTGCTGATGCGGCAGATAAATGGTGACACTAAGATTTATAAGGAGGTTATTCCTATGATATTGAAGTTCCGAGAGAGTTCAGAAAAAATGTGAGGCACTCATCATTAAGATGTTTGCGTGTATATGGAAAAAGAGAAGGCAAAAATAATTGGAATTGCACGACATCGTATGGCTACAGACGGCGAGGGCGTAACTACGCTTGTTGCTTTCCATGGCTGTCCGCTCCGTTGCCAGTATTGTCTCAATCCTCAGTCGCTAGGCGACGGGCATGACTTCATAGACTATTCCCCAGAAGAATTGTATGCCGAGACTCGCATCGACGAGCTTTATTTTCTTGCCACAAATGGTGGTGTGACGTTTGGTGGAGGCGAGCCTTGTCTGCGTCCGCAATTTATTCGTAAGTTTCGCGAGCTGTGTGGAACGGCTTGGCAAATAAACCTTGAAACCTCGCTTAACGTTCCGTCTGCCAATATCGAAAAACTGTTGCCGGTTGTGAACTCTTTGATTATTGACATTAAGGATATGAATCCCGATATTTATCAGAAATACACAGGCCGTGACAATAGCCTTGTTTTTGAAAATCTCCGTTTGATTTCAGACCTGAGCAGACAAAAAGATTGTTTAATCCGCATCCCGTTGATACCCAACTTCAATACAGATGCTGACCGCACGGCAAGTCGCACAGCACTTGAGGCTCTCGGATTTACTAACTTTGATTTATTCACTTATCAAATACGAAATAACTATGGCACGAGGAAAACAGACATGTAAGATACTGAAGGAAATTCGTAGGCAGATTGCCGAGGCGAATGATATCGAGTTTATAACATCTGAATGCCAGTATAAAGGAGATTGTCTTGGTACATGCCCTAAATGTGAGGCTGAGGTTCGTTATTTGGAACAACAATTACGTGCCCGCAGACTTGCAGGTAAGGCTGTTGCTATTGCAGGAATTTCGGCAGGTGTGATTATGCTGTCGGGATGTGATAATTCGTCATCCAAACAGGCAGGCGAAAAATTGCATGGCGAGCCAGTGGAAGTGGTTGAGATATCTGGGCAAATGACGGGAGATACATGTGTTGTGAATGAGCCTATGGAAGAGAATGTACCCACAGAACCTTTCAATGGAGTTAAAGAGGGAGAAGTTTCTGATGAAAGACAAGAGGTTAAGACAACAGAAGGAGAAATCGTACATATTGAAGATTCGCCTGTTCCTAAACCTCCCAAAGATTACCCTTTGCCTGGTGCAGTAGAGGTTATGCCGCAGTTCCCTGGAGGTGGAAAGAAGTTGATGGAATTTATAGCGTCTAATCTGCAATATCCAGAGTCTCTGGTTAATAGTGATGTTCAAGGACGTGTTATAATCTCGTTCATGGTTAGAAAAGACGGAAGTATTGGTGATGTGCAAGTTATCCGCGGCATACATCCAGATTTAGATGCTGAGGCTCTGAGAGTTGTCAAATTACTTCCTAATTTCATCCCAGCTACCGTCGAAGGTAAACCTGTGGACAGCAAATTCACACTACCTGTAACGTTTCGTCTGCAATAATTCTGTATGTTCGGTCGGAAAAATGTTATTTTAGACAAAAAGTTCGGTTGGAAAAATGTGAATTTTGTTTGTAAGTTCGGTAGGAAAAGTGTATCTTTGCAATTAAATCATTATATAGCCGTATGTATAGAAACATCATTGAACAACTCAAGGAGTGGAAAAATAAAGAACACCGTAAGCCTCTTATCTTAGCAGGAGCACGTCAAGTGGGAAAAACTTATATACTGAAACATTTCGGTGAGCAGGAATTCTACAATGTTGCATATATAAACTGCGATGATAACGATAAGGCAAAGGATTTATTTGTTTCTGACTACGATATGCAGCGCATAGTATTGGCTATTGGAGCAATAACTCAGCAACCGATAGTTGCAGGAAAAACACTGATTATTTTAGATGAAATTCAAGAAATAAAACGAGGTCTATCTGCCTTGAAATATTTTTGTGAAAACGCACCGCAATATCATGTCGCTGTTGCAGGCTCGTTGCTCGGAATTACTATGCATAAAGGAGAGTCGTTTCCTGTAGGAAAAGTGGATATTCTGCATATATACCCAATGACATACGATGAGTTCTTGCTTGCAAAGGGACGCAAACAGATGGTGGACATCCTGAAAAGCAAAGACTGGAATACCATAAAGCTATTACGGACGGAGTATATTAAATTTCTTCGTGAATATTATTTTGTTGGTGGTATGCCAGAGGCTGTTAGTGAGTTTATTGAGACTAATGACGCCTGTAAGGTTAGAGAGGTTCAGAATAATATACTTTATACCTATCAGAAAGATATTTCGAAACATGTGCCTACGAGTGAGGCAAACAAGATAAATATGGTATGGCAATCGATGCCTTCTCAATTGGTAAAAGAGAATAAAAAATTTGTATATGGAGTTGCAAAGCCAGGAGGCAGGGCAAAAGAATTTGAAGGTGCTATACAATGGCTTATGGATGCGGGACTTGTATATAAGTCTGAAAGGGGGTCTGTGCCTAAAATGCCACTAAAGTTTTATGTTGACATTTCAAGTTTCAAACTTTTCTTACTTGATTGCGGGTTGTTGGCTGCCATGAGTGAGACTCCACCAGATGTTCTACTTGTGGCAAATAACGGAATGGAAGAGTCAAAAGGAGCTTTTACGGAAAACTATGTTATGAGTCAGTTAGTAGCTACACGCAACACGTCAGTATTTTATTATTCAAATGATGCAAAGTTGGAGATTGATTTCCTGATTCAACATGGCTGTGTCATAGTTCCAATAGAAGCGAAGGCTGAGGAAAATCTGCGTTCGAAATCTCTATCAACTTTTGTCGCGTCTTATCCTGACATGCAAGGATTACGTTTTTCCATGTCTGACTATAGAGAACAGGATTGGATGAAAAATGTCCCATTATATTCGGTATCGACCTATTTTGAGGATTAGAAATAAAAAATATCATTCGATAATCTAATAGAGAACGAAGCTTATGGCACGAGGAAAACAGACTTGTAAGATATTGAAGGAAATTCGCAGGCAGATAGCCGAGGCGAATGATATAGAGTTCGTAACTTCAGAATGCCGATACAAAGGTGATTGTCTTGGAACTTGCCCTAAATGCGAGGCAGAGGTCAGATATTTGGAGCAGCAATTACGTGCCCGCAGACTTGCAGGTAAGGCTGTCGCTATTGCAGGAATATCAGCAGGAGCACTCGGTATGCTTATGCCTATGCAGGTAGAGGCGCAAACAGATTTAAAGAGTATTACTAAAGGCTGTATAGCTGTGGAGTCTCGAATAAACTCTGCAATTGTTAAGGGCATTGTAAAAGATGAAAACGCAGACCCTTTGATAGGTGCAACTATTAATAATTTGAATAGCCAAACTGGGACAGGCTCAGATATTCACGGCAACTTTGAGATATCTGCTTGTATCGGAGATTCTATCAAGGTTTCATATATCGGATATAAGTCAAAAACTGTAGTTGTTACGGATATATCGCAGCCTATTATTGTGGTGTTGGGTGAAGTGTCTTCTCAACTGACGGGTGAGTTAGTCACCGTATCTAAGCCCTTAATCAAAGGAATGGCACCACATTCTCTCGAACTTAATGTCATTGACGAGAATGGCAACCGTATAGACTTAAATGATTTAGAGATTGAAAGAATATGGATTAATGGGGATGTAGAAGAACACGATTGGGTGCCTGTGCATTACCATTACTGGGACAAATCTTATCAAATATATTGGGACGAAGATTTGAAAGATGATGAAACTGATAAACCATTAAAAGAAGTCACTCTCTTCATTACTGCCGAAGGCTACGACAACCCTGTAATCATCAAAGTGAAATATCCTAAACGTCACGCAAAGAAAACTATTAGGTTTAAGCACAAATAGTTGATTTATGGAGCAGACTGATAAAAACACAGATATCCCCGTAAAGGATGGCTGCCTGGAAGTCATGCGATATTTTTCCATTCTCGGCATGACTTTGTGGCTGATTGTATTGCTGAGCACTTCCCTAAGCGACAACGAGTGGCATTTTAATTTGTGGTGGATAATGACAGTTTTCTGCTTCTTTATCTCACTTCCAGTCCTCGGCTTTTGGATATACTCCTTCGTCAAGGCTATCAGACACCGCACTGAGAAGGAAAATATTCTGCTTGGTTTCCATATCCTCGATTTGTTATTACTCGGCTTATCAATATATTTTCTTAATCGTCCTGCATTGAAATGTGACTATGACATTATGGCTAAACACTATGAGCAGTATGGCGCAGAGATGCGCAAGGTAGCAAAATTTGCACAAGAAATGATACCCGATTGTGGAGGCGAGTGTGTTTATGAGTTTGGCGATGCCAATTACGAGTCGCATAATCCTGTGCATAGCCCAAGGCTGTTGAATAATTTGCGGGAAAAATTAGAGGCAGTTGGCTGTATAGGCATTGAGACGGACAATCAAGGTAAGAGGAATTGCGCTATATTAAGATTTCGCCGAATAGGTATGGGCATGTATTCTTTCCGTTTGTACGATAATGCTCTTACTAAGGCGCAGAAGGACAGTATAAATGCCGATGAGCGTTTTATAGTCTATAACGACAATACGGTGTTCGAGTTTGGAGGCGGAGCCATTGGCACGCAGTATTTTCTTGGAAAAGAGGAAGTGATGGAAAGAAAGAGAAAACGATAAACTGATAGAGTAATTTAAAAGCTAAGAAATAAGTTACAAATTTTATCCTTAAAAGATTTTGGACAGAATGGGTTATCTGTCCAAAATCTTTTTTATGGTTAGTTCGAAATTGTCAAGGTCACGTGCCTCTACATCGTAGTCTATGATGTTCCCGTCTTTGCCAATAAGCACGTAGGTTGGGAATTTCCTGACTTTCAGATACCATTCAACGGCAGTCTGCTGTTCGGCAGGCAGATTGTAGTGCGCCACATTCTCACCTGTTATATTGTATTCTTGTATCACGTTTTTCCAGCCTGCATCGGCAGAACGGTTGGCAAGATACAGATATGCGACATCGTAGGGTTTCAACCGGGCGAATTCTTCCTGAGAGTGTGATAAGGCTTCCTTGCACGGACTACACCATGTACCCCAAATATCAACAATAACAAGTTTGCCTCGGTATGGCTCAATTAGTTTTTGGAAAATCTCTTGCCCGTCGGTCATACCCTTAACGATGTCCGAGGATTTGAGAACTTTCTCCAACATTTCATTTGCTGTTTTGCTGATTTCAATGTAGTGGTTGTTCAGTGCTAATGCCATGTTGAGTGCCGACGGCAATTGAATATACGACTTTGCATGCTCAACCATAGCCACTGGCAAGGGCTCACGAGTTTGGTTTATATCATTGCAGAGTTTGCGCGAAGCCAAAATGTCGCACATTCTCTTGTTCCATCCCATGGAGTCAAGTCTTGAAAAGTATTTCAAATTCTCGGTAGCCGCATGTTTTTTTAAGAACTCCTGTATGCCTTCCTGGTTGAATACCCTGTTTAATACAACCACATTTTCGTTCGATTTAAATTCGTTTATGAGAGTCTTGCTTGTTGCCTTGTCTGCCGTTTCGAGAGCTTTGTACAATGTTGCCAACAGCGAATCGTATTCTTTTACGCAACTCCTTTCATGCTCTGTCAGAGTAATAATTCCTTCCTCCTCTGCCATCAAAATGCGCTCGCCCGTTGTTGGTTCTTTTGCATGTTCCGACATCCATTTCTCCTGCATGTAGCTTGAATAGTCGTTGGCGAGAGTCGCAAAACAATGGTCTGTAAGAGTGTAAGGCTCTTCCAACTTGTTCCACACATTCTTGGTTACGTAATCGAGATATTCGTCGGGCAGATTACGAACTCTAAACTTACCCTGCATCAGTTCTCTGCCCATTTTTACGGTCAGTGAGTTGCGGTAGAAACTTCTGTATCTTTCCGATAAATTCGGACATGACTGGTATGTGTCATCTATCTGTTTTGTTTTTGCCTTCATCACAGAATCGCATAATTCTAGATACCCCATTGCGCCTCTTTTGGGCATCTCTTCGTGGACTGACGGGAAATATAAATCTATCTCATGTGCCAACAGCTCGTTTTGCAGACGTGCGTTTTTGCCCATGACAAACGCCTGCTGATTTGTGAAATCCATCATCAAGAAATATGTCTCATTAGGCTCTGCATACAATTGTATATTAGTTCTGCGCCAGTCGCAGAACAAATATTTTGAGTTTAGTAGGGGTATTCGCAGGCTGAAACGGCCAAGAGAGTCGAGTGGGGAAGAGTAGGTTTCTTCCTTGTCAGTGAAAAAATTATACGCTGTTATCGTAAAGTTAGGATTTAGCTTCAGCATCTTCTCGGGCATATTCTTCATCCATCCCGCAATAGTAACGCTGTCGCCCTCGCGGTAGTTGTTGTCGGCAAGTGCAGTTGTAGTGTCTTTTTGCGGATAGTCTGGCAGAAGTTTTGATTTTATCTGGCTGCATATAGCCTTGTCTTTGCCGAAGAATATTGTGCGTTGCCCATTTTTCTCCTTGCCTACGCTGACGGTTATTTCTTCATTGGCATTTTTTGCTACAATGGTGTAAGAGTCCTTGCGTTGCCTCATGCTGGCAATGTCCCATGTCTTGCAGTCGTAAACCATGCTGTTGCCTATAAAACCAGCTATCCATTCGCCAGTCTTGTCATTGCGCCAGTATGTGTCTGTGATGTTGCTTTGCGCACTGCAGAAAGCAACACTCAGAAATGTCATTAATATCGAAAATATACGTCTCATGCCACTATTTGTTAATCTACAATAACTTTCATTTGTCCGCTTTTTAGTCCAGCGGCTGTTGCCGACAGAGTTGCGGAGCCACGTTTCTGCGAGCTTCTCAACACAACGAGCAACTCGCCCTTCCATGCTTTCCATTCCTTAGATGTGAATGGCGTTATGTCTTTGATGTCGGCATTGCCTATTGCCTGTATTCCGGCTGCGCCTTTTATGGAGAAGCTCACGGAATTTTCGGCATTAGGCACACGTCTGCCTTCCTTGTCCACAATCTCTACACGTACGAATGAGAGGTCTTGTCCGCCGGCCTTTATTTTCTTGTCGGTGGTCGTCAGCTTAATGGCGTATGGCTCACCGGCTGTTGTCAGAATTGCGGTCTCCTTTTCATTGCCGTTCTCTACTCCTACGGCTCTCAATGTGCCAGCTTTATACGGAATGGTGAATACAGCCTTAAATTCAGACTCTCTGTTTGTTTGCTTCTCACCAATCATCTTGCCGTCGAGATACAGACGTACAGCTGGATAGCGTGAGCATACGACAACATCGATGTCGCGGCCTTCCCATCCTTCCCAGTTCCAGCTCTCCCACGACGGATGTACACCCCATAGTCCTGCCGAGATTTTTCCTTTTCCGTTCCATCCGTCAGGCTCACGTACAGCCATGTAAAGTTTCTTGTTGTCGTTCCACAGCATGTTGCGGTAATGGCCTATCGGTTTCAAACGCCCGACCAAATCAATGTCGCCGCAATATGCTGCATGCCACGGGAACAGCGGCCGGTGATAATGCTCTCCGGGAACATCCCCCTCATACCAATATCTGCCGATACCAGACTCGCCGAGATAGTCTATCGAGGTCCATACGAAATCACCGATTATGTATTTGTTGTCGTGAGTTTTCGCCCAGTTGCTGAAAGCGTCACGCGGATAAGACTCTGTTTGCATCATAACTCTCGACGGCACACGCTTGTGGTCACTCTCGGATTTGTGTATCATGTAGTTATAGCCTGTGATATCCATTTCTGCAGCCAGCGGGTCGTATATTTCCCAATCGCTGTCCCACGATGCGAGGGCAGATGTTATTGGCCTGGTCGTGTCCCACTGATGTACTGCCTGACGCAGACGGCGCGCTGTTGTTACGACTTCAAGTTTTTTACGCTCTATCACTTCATTTCCAATACTCCAGCAGAAAATAGACGGGTGGTTGCGGTCGCGGCGTACCATAGCCTCAATGTCCTTTGCATACCAGCGGTCGAAAAGTTTATGATAGTCCTCATCGTTTTTCTTATCACGCCAGCCGTCGAATGCCTCATCAATTACAAGCATGCCGATGCTGTCGCAGGCGTTCAGGAAAGCCTCTGACGGTGGATTGTGCGATGTGCGTATGGCATTGTAGCCGGCATCTTTCATCATCCTCACTTTCCTGACCTCTGCCTTGTCGAAAGCTGCGGCGCCGAGAATTCCGTTGTCATGATGAACACAGCCGCCATTCAAGAGCACAGGATCTCCGTTGAGCAGAAATCCTTTTTCGGCAGAGTATTCGATGGTGCGGATGCCAAACCGCTCGCTGACTGTGTCGCCTGTCGATAGCTTGATGGTTGCCGTATAAAGATATGGATTTTCTGGCGACCAAAGTTTCGGGTTCTCAACCTTCAATGTCTCGGTTATTTGTTGTGTTCCGTTAGCAGGAATGGTAATGGTTTGTTGTCCTTTCGTTCCGTCAGACAGTTCTGTATATACAACAATCTCACGGCTCTCTTTGGTCTCGTTTTTTATGCCGGTCTTTACAACAACGGTATTTCTGTCGGGCGTGGTGATTGCTGTTCCCCAGTTGTCGATATGCACGGGGGCGGTGGCTACAAGCCAAACGTGGCGGTATATGCCGGAGCCGCTATACCAGCGGCAGTTTTTCTGTTTTGAGTTATCGGCTTTCACCACGACTTCATTTTTTCCTGTGACTGCGGCATCTGTAATGTCGCACCAAAACGATGAGTAACCGTAAGGGTGTCCGCCAACAGTCTTGCCGTTCACTGTCACCTCAGAATTTTCGTACACGCCCTCGAAATATAGCCACAGCTTTTTCCCCAGATAGTCTTTATTTAGGTTTAGCGTTTTTTGGTATATTCCAATTCCTGTGGGATAATATCCGCCATCGTTTCCGGCAGGCGCATTCTTGTCTACGGCTTGCAGTGCGCTCCAGTCGTGGGGCAGGTTTACGGTCTCTTTACCGTTGAAAGTCCATGCGTTGTCGATAAGTTGTTTTCTTACAACATTTCCTGCCATAGCCATGGACGTTGACAGCATGACCAGCAATGTTGTGATATAGTTTTTTTTGTTCATAGGTGTAGATAATTTGTTTATGGTGGAAATTTATAGAATCCACTTTATTTTTGTTCCCACTCAATTCTCACATATTCATATCCCATTGAGTGTAGTAGGTTCGAGAATTGCTCTGCTGCATTGTTCTCTGCGCTTTTCAAGTTCGATTTTGTCAGGCACCTTTCCCGCATCTTGTGGTAGGCCTTCATATACAGAGCCTTATAGTCGGCTGCGGTCCATTTTCCCTCCGCAAAAAATGAGCGTGTGCGGGTCTCGTCAATAAAGTCCTCGTCGAGCAGCCTCACCTTCGGCAGCCTTGCCACTACTGTGTCCTTGTCTGTGGTTATCCATCCCGGTTTTGTCTCCCTCAGGTTTACGCCCAGCCGCAGAGTGCCATAATAAATTCTGACAAGATTGTCATCGCCGAAAAATCCCCGCCTTATGGTGTCTACAATCTCCTCGTCCGACACCGAGAGAAATTCCCATTCGCCTATGTTCCTGATGCTCTCGAGCCTGGTGTAGCTTACGCTTACGCTCTCGTTGCTCGTCTCTATGCCGATTGAGTTGTCACGGTTGAGCCATATCAGTGCGGCAATCACAATGGCGGCAATCAATATCATTGGCGGTATCAGCCTGTAGTGGCTTAGCGTCAGACGGCCAATGGCCTTGATTAGCTTTTTAAACTTCTCCATTCTTTATCATATTTGGAATGTCAGACAAAGTGAACTTTTTGCGGAACGTGACAGTTATGTTCTCACGCTTGTAGCCCATCTGCTCAATTATCGGGATAATGGTGCGTGCGGAGCTTTCACGCGCATTGTCAATAATTCCGAGTCTCGGAATATCGCTAATTATGGAGTCACGTCCCTGCTGCTGATATTTTGTAAGCTCGGCATCGCTGAAGTTGCTTCTCAACAGTGCCACATACTGCTTTATCTCGTCGTGGTCTACCCGTGTGCTCGTCATTATAATCTGCGGGTCGGGCAGTATGATTTCTATGTTCTCTCCGTTTTTCCTCACGTTTTCCGTGGAGAAAGCTCCGAGGTCAACGTATGCCTTCAGAGTGGCATTCACTGGAATTGCAATCTGGCGCTCGCCCACAGGCAGGTCTATCGAGAACTTTTTGCTCATTATCGACCCGTTAATCTGTTTTTTGTCGTTGTGGGTTATAATTTTGTGCAGCTTATACTCCGTGGTGTATAGCCGTGAGCATTTCTGTATCTGCGTCACCATAGTGGGAATGGTGTCTATTGTAGCCTGTACAGGCTCGGTTTCTGTTTTTTCGGTTTTAGCGCAAGCCGAAAGCAACAGTGCGGCGGTTATTGAAATGAGCAATGTTTTTCTCATGTTGTTGTCATTTTCTGCAAAGGTAGTGAAAAAATGTCATATTTCTACTTTTTGTATATTTTAATTGTAATGTTATTAAACTTCCGGTTAGTTTCTGCGTCATATTATTGAGTTTCATCAAGAAAAACTCAAGAAAAAGTATTAATTAGTAATGTTTAAAAAACAACTTCCGCAATTATGCTTTTGCCCTTACAGGGCGCATTGCTACGAATACCCATTACCCAGGGCGATGCCCTGGGCTATGTGCTTGTTGCCCTTTCAGGGCGCAT
>CABSIA010000026.1 GCA_902477645.1 uncultured Prevotella sp.
ACAAACCAGTGTGCCTATTTGATAATTAACGCTTTTGCCCTTACAGGGCGCATTTCTCACACCTTAATTGCGAACCCAGGGTGCCGCTTCGCTCTGCCCTGGGCTAAGTGCTCGTTGCCCCTTCGGGGCGCACTGCTTGAGCTTAAATACTTGACAAGCTTTATGACCTGTATAACTATATGGAAAATACTTCTTTACAAAATATTCTTATTCCCAGTATTTTTCTACTGAGCCGGTCTCTGGCTATAGTTTTTTGGCCGGGTAAAACTTTGTAAAGTAAAAATGTTCACGTTTTTCAGTTTAATCTTTGGAAACTCTCTTTACCTTAAAACCTCAACGGAAGCTTAATGATGTTGAATAGTATATTCTTGTCAAAGATAATATATCCTTGTCAAATATAAAAATTGTGAAACAGGCATGGATTTCATGGAAAAATAGTACCTTTGCCCAACAATATCAGAACAGGTGCCGGCATCAGCCACGGCACACATAAAAACCTTAGACAAGACTATGGGCAAAAAACTTAATATATTCTGGAACATCCTCGCACGCTACAAATACGTGATAGTCATAGTGCTTGGAGTGCTGGTTGTGGGCTTTCTCGACGACAACAGCTTTGTGCAGCGGGTTAAGTACGACCTGCAGATAGCCGACCTTAAAGAGCAGATAGCGGCCTACAACAGCCGCCATGAGCAAGATGCCGAGGCACTGCACGAGCTGAAACGCAACCCCAAGACAATAGAGAAAATAGCCAGGGAGAAATATTTCATGAAGACCGACGATGAGGATGTCTTCGTGTTGAGTGACGACATACAATTCACAGAACCAGATGAGACAACTGAATAAAATACAATCGGCAGTGTTCCTGCTCGGAGGCATGCTGATGGTGGCTGGAGCCGGCAGCTACGTTGTGATGTGGCAGCAGGGCATAGTGTGCTGGATATTTCTTGTCGGGGCCGTAATGTTCAGCCTTATGCAGGCGATGCAAATTTACACAGGCACAGACACCACCGTTAAGCGGCTGAAGGGCATACAGGGCATAGCCGGACTGCTGTTTGTGGTCTCGGGAGTGCTGATGGCAGACAGCCACTACGGTTTCTTTAAACCGATGTTCGACTCGGTGGCCGACTATATCGAGATTTTGTACAACAAGTGGGTTGTGCTCCTGCTTGTAGCCGCACTGCTCGAAGTGTACACCACACACCGCATAAGCCACGAATTATCAAAAAAAAATATAAAAGAGTAGCCGCTAATTATAAATAGCGCAAAAAATTTTCACCACATCATATAATGATGCTATCTTTGCATGGCCGGCTTTCTGCATAGACTGCCGCCACAAGTTATGAAAATCAACGATATGAACAAGATATTATATGCCGCGCTCGCTATATTGAGCCTCTCGTCGTGTGCCAGCTCCTTTAATATAGAAGGAGTGACAAACGTTTCAAACCTCGATGGCAGGAAACTGTATCTCAAGGTTTTTGCCGACACGTCTTTCGTCGTCCTCGACTCGTGCGACGTTCTGCACGGGCGGTTCCGCTTCTCAGGCTCGTTAGACAGCGTCAGGGTGGCAAACATATTCATGGACGATATACCGGCTCTGCCAATAGTGCTTGAGAGCGGCGACATAAATGTAAATATCGACAACCTGCAGCAGTCTGTAACCGGAACTCCGCTCAATGAGGCTCTGACCGGATTTATGGCCGAATACAACAAACTTACAAGTGCGAGCGCCGACCTTGTGCACCGTCACGATCAGGCCATTATGGATGGCAAGGATATGGATGCCGTAATAGCGCAATTGCAGGCCGAGGACATTGAGATTAATGAGAAAATGGACAAACTCGTCACAAAATTCGTCGAGGAGAATATGGACAATGTGCTCGGGCCGTGGATTTTCATGAACACCTGCACAAGCAAATATCAGTTCCCGATGCTTGACCCGTGGGTTGAGGACATAATGAGCAAGGCAACCGAGAAATTCAAAAACGACCCGTTGGTGAGGGAATACTACGAGAAGGCACAGGAAAATCAGGAGATTATGAACGGCATGAAAGACGTTCAGCCATCGCAGCCCACGGCTCCCGTGCCCGCCGCTCCTACACCAAACGAGCTGGCTGAGCCTGCAAAATAGAAAACACTGTCAAATCATGACTAAAACGATAATTGAGAACGGCCGTATAGTCAATGAGAACTCCATATTCAACGGATATATTGTCATAGACAACGGCATAATAGAAAGTATCGGACAAGGTGAGGCACCCCGTGGAAACTGCTATGAGAAAGTAGATGCCGCGGGGTGTCTCGTTTTGCCTGGCATCATCGATGACCACGTACATTTCCGTGAGCCGGGACTTACGCAGAAGGCCGACATCCATAGCGAGTCGATGGCGGCGGCAGCCGGCGGAGTAACGTCGTATCTCGAAATGCCCAACACCGTTCCGCAGACAACCACACTTGAGGCTGTGACCGAAAAACAGCGGCTGGCACAGCAGAAAAGCGTAGTAAACTACGCCTTCTTTCTTGGCGCCACAAACGACAATGCTGATATTTTCGACTCTGCCGACTGGAATGTTATTCCTGGAATAAAGCTGTTTATGGGCTCAAGCACCGGCAACATGCTCGTGGACAAATACGGCTCGCTGCTCCGCATTTTCCAGAAAGCCGCGGAGCTGGGAGTTCCCCTGATGACACATTGCGAGGACACCGACACCATAAACCACAACATGGCGCAGATGAAAAAAGTCTATGGCGACGACCCCGACGTGATGCTGCATCCGCTGATACGCTCGGAGGAGGCATGCTTTGAGTCGGCTGCCCTTGCCGCAGGTTTGGCGCGCCAGTTCGGAACACGTCTGCACATAGCCCACGTAAGCACAGAGAAAGAGCTGTCGCTGTCAGCACCGAACATAACCCTTGAGGCTACCGTGGCACACCTTTTTTTCAGCAGTGCAGACTATGCCGCAAAGGGCGCCTTGATAAAGTGCAATCCCGCCATAAAGAGGCCTGAGGACCGTGAGGCGTTGAGAAAAGCGATAGCCGACGGCACAATCTCGGTTGTAGGCACCGACCATGCGCCGCATCTTCTGTCTGACAAACAGGGCGGAGCGGCAAAAGCAACGTCGGGAATGCCTATGGTGCAGTTCTCGCTCGTCACAATGCTTGAGCTTGTCGACAAGGGTGTAATCTCCGTAGAGCGTCTTGTGGAGCTGATGTGCCATAATCCTGCAAAACTGTTCGGCATCGACCGCCGTGGCTTCCTGCGCCCTGGCTATCATGCCGACATAACTATTGTGGGAAAGGACAAGTCATGGACATTGGACAAAGACTGCATACAGAGCAAGTGCAAATGGAGCCCTATGGAGGGGCACACGTTTGACTGGAGCGTGAGACGGACAATATGCAACGGACAGACCGTTTATGCCGGCGGAAAGATTAATGCCGGCGTGCGTGGGCAACAACTGCTTTTCAGACAAAATGATAATTCATTATGATATCGGCGACGTTGCCGAATACATAAACTGGTTGTATTTTTTCCATGCATGGGGACTCACGGGAAAGCCCGAGACGGAGAAAATGCGGCTTAGGGCTGAGGCTGAGGAGATGCTCGGGCAATGGAGCGGCAGGTACCGTACCCATGCCTTAGCCGTTATAGCCGACGCCAATTCAGATGGCGACGACATCATTGCCAATGGGGTTAGAATACCTTTTCTCAGACAGCAGGAACCTTCTGAGCCGGGACAGCCCTGCCTGTGTCTTGCCGACTTTGTCCGCCCTGCCTCTATGGGCATAGCCGACAAAATTGGGCTTTTCGCCACAACGGTGGATGAAGAGGCGGTAAAAAACAGCTCTGCCGACTGCTATTCGGCTCTGATGGCACAGACACTTGCCGACCGTCTTGCCGAGGCTGCAGCCGAGAAACTTCATCAACAGGTGAGAACCAGAATTTGGGGATATGTCCCCAACGAGAACCTGTCTGTCGGGGATTTGCTCAGCGGACGTTATCAGGGCATTAGGCCTGCCGTCGGATATCCGTCAATGCCCGATACAGGCATAAACTTTGTGCTCGACTCCATTATCGGCTTACAGCAAATAGGAATACGCCTTACCGAAAGCGGAATGATGATACCTCACGCATCGGTCTCGGGACTGATGCTCTCACACCCCGAGGCACGGTATTTTGACATAGGAACAGTTGGCGACGACCAGCTTGAGGACTATGCCAGGCGGCGTGGACTGCCTGTGGAGACAATAAGAAAATTCGTAAAACAATGATAGCACGCATCATCATACCGATATTACTGGCAATAGTGTTGCCCGACATTTATATTGACGTACACTGCCTGCGCCGCTGTTTCCGCCGCAGGTGGTGGCTGCGCCTGCTGTGGTGGTTTCCCACTGCGGCTATGGTGGCTTACAGTGTCGCCATTGCGTCTACCCGCAATTTCGTGCCCGACGAGATAATGTTTGTCAATGTCTATTTCATGCTCGTCGGTCTTGTTGTAGTGCCCAAAGCCCTTTTTGCGGTCTTCTCGTCCGTAGGGCTGCTTTGCTGCCGGCTGACGCACCGCCGGCGCAACTGGGGCAATCTGCTGTGGCTGCCGTTCGCATTGGGTGCAGTTTATGTCATAATGTACGGATTTGTTGTAGGTTTTGGAAAACTCGAGGTAAAACATGTCGATATCTATTCGCATGACTTGCCCAAAACTTTCGATGGATATAAAATAGTGCATATCTCCGATGCCCATGTGGGCAGTTTCAGCTACGACAACATGGCTCTGTTTGAGCGTGATGTTGACAGCATACTTGCGCAAAAGGCTGATATGGTGGTGTTTACTGGAGATATGCAGAACATGAAACCGTCTGAAATCTATCCGGTCGCAGGTCTGCTCTCAAAGATAAAGGCAAAAGACGGCGTGTTCTCTGTTTTGGGAAACCATGATTATGGCGTGTATACCGATGCTGCGGAAAAGGAGCGTTTGGCTTATACTTTGGAGACTGTGGAACAGCAGAAAAGAGCCGGATGGCAAGTCTTGAGAAACATGCACCGTACGGTTAGGCGTGGCAGCGACTCTATTGTCGTAGCCGGAACTGAGAACGGCGGCAAAAAGCCTGATTCCGAAATGGCTGACGTTGGCAAGGCGTTGCAAGGCGTTGATAAGGATGCTTTCGTCATAATGCTGCAGCACGACCCGATAGTCTGGCGCAAGAAGATAGTTCCCGACGGCAGGGCTCAGCTTACTTTGAGCGGGCATACACATGCCGGACAAGTGTCGCTGTTTGGACTGCGTCCAACAATGCTTGTCGGTAACGAGGACTATGGGCTTTACCGGCAGGGACGTCAGCAGCTGTATGTCACGTCAGGAATTGGAGGCCTGCTTGCCATGAGGTTTGGCGCGTCTGCCGAAATTGCAGTAATAACTTTGCATAAAAAATAAACATTGGGCTAACTATATGAAATACTTATACAGACTTTATCAGCTTCTTGTGGCATTGCCGATATTCCTGTTGGCATCCATATTGACATCTCTCGTCACAATTTTGGGGTGTTGGCTTGGCAACGGACATTTCTGGGGCTATTATCCCGGCAAGCTGTGGTCGTGGCTGACGATAAGACTTTTCCTCTTGCCTGTAAAAGTTAAGGGACGTGAGAATTTGGATAAGAGCCAGTCATACGTGTTTGTGAGCAACCATCAGGGCGCATTCGACATATTTCTTATCTATGGCTTCCTTGGCCGCAACTTCAAGTGGATGATGAAACGCCAGATTCGTCAGATACCTTTTGTAGGCATGGCTTGTGAGTATTCTCATCAGATATTTGTCGACAAACGTGGGCCAAGCAAGATTAAGGAAACTTACGACAAGGCACGTGAGACGCTGAGCGGAGGCATGTCGGTGGTCGTTTTCCCAGAGGGCGCGCGTACCTTTACAGGCCACATGGGGGTGTTCAAACGTGGAGCTTTCATGCTTGCCGACGAGTTGCAGCTGCCAGTGGTGCCGCTAACCATCAACGGCTCATTTAATGTCATGCCCCGTATGCGCGACTTCCGTTGGGTGACTTGGCATCCGCTGAGACTGACCATCCACGAGCCGATATATCCGATAGGGCAGGGTAAGGAAAATGTTGTCAATGTGGAGCAGAAAAGCTATGAGGTTGTGATGGCAGCTCTCGATAAAGAATATCAGGGGTTTGTGGAGAACCCGGACCAGTGATTTTTCCAGGTGGGCTCTGTAAATTAACGTTGTCAAATTTTTAATTTTTAACGGTGGTAATTTTTAGACCCCGCCTTTAATCAAAAAAAAACATGCTCTGCTTTTGCAGAGTTACAGAATTTGTGTATATTTGCAGAAACTAAAAATAACTGACCATGCAAGAAAGTGATTCTTTAGTCATTATTCCTACCTACAACGAAAAGGAGAATATTGAAAAGATTATATGTGCCATTTTTAACTTGGAGAAAAGTTTCCATATACTCATAATCGACGACAACAGCCCCGACCATACGGGCGACATCGTCGAGCGGCTTATCGAGGGGCAATACAAAGACCGCCTGTTTATCGTTCACAGAGCGGGCAAGCTCGGACTCGGTACTGCATATATTACAGGTTTCAAATGGGCTGTCGAGCGTGGCTACGACTATATATTCGAGATGGATGCCGACTTCAGCCACGACCCCAACGACCTTCCGCGCCTCTATTCCGCTTGCCACGATGAGGGCTACGACTTGGCCATCGGCAGCCGTTATGTCAGCGGAGTGAATGTTGTGAACTGGCCCATCGGGCGTGTGCTGATGAGTTATTTCGCATCCCAGTACGTCAGGCTCGTCACAGGCTTTAAGGTTCACGACACCACTGCCGGATTTAAATGCTACAAGCGACGGGTGCTTGAGACAATACCTCTTGACGAGGTTCGTTTTAAGGGCTACGGTTTCCAGATAGAGATGAAGTTCACCGCCTACAAGATAGGATTTAAGATTAAGGAGGTACCTGTTATATTCGTCAACCGCCGTGAGGGTGTCAGTAAAATGAGTGGCGGCATCTTCGGCGAGGCTTTCTTCGGGGTTATGAGACTGCGGCTTGACGGATGGTTCCGGAAATATCCCTCATTACCTGCATAATTCAGAACAGATGGAAATGAACAATATAGCGGCACTCTATGGAAAATTGCCTCAGAGTGCCGCTTTTCTAAACCTCGTTGCCGACCAAAAAGCGCGCATTATCGTTGCGCAGGGGCTTGTAGCCTCTGCCGCTCCTGTATTCTTTTCCTCGATTTATGACAGGCTGTGCCGCACTGTAGTGTTTGTGCTCAACGATGCTGATGAGGCGGCTTATTTCTACAACGATATGGCTCAGGCGTTGGGACAACAACGGGTTCTTTTTTTTCCGTCGTCATACCGAAGGGCTGTTAAATACGGACAGCGGGACACGGCAAATGAGATATTGCGCACGGAGGTGCTGGCAAAGCTTTCAGCCAACGACAACCTTTATATCGTGACTTGTCCGGAGGCCCTGTCTGAGCTTGTGGCACGAAAGACCGTCGTTGACGAGCGGATGATGACTTTGGCGGTAGGGCAGGAGATTGGCATAACAAATATTGTGCATACGCTCCGCGAATTTGGTTTTCATGAGGTCGACTATGTTTACGAGCCTGGACAATTTGCAGTGCGTGGAAGTATCATAGACGTGTTTTCGTTCTCTTGCGAATATCCTTTCCGAATCGATTTCTTTGGCGACGAGATTGATACTGTCAGAACTTTCAATGTAGAGGATCAGTTGTCGAAAGAGCAGAAACAAAAGGTGGAGATTGTGCCAGAGCTGGCTTCTGCCGATGCAGAGAAGGTCCCGTTCTTCGACTATCTTCCAGACAATGCCCTGCTTGTTGTTAAAGACATTCTTTTTGTCCGTGAGACCATAGAGCGCATCTGGAATGAGGGATTTTCGCAACAGGCTTATACCGACCGTCTCGCCTCGGCAACCGAGATGGAGCAGAGGGAGATAATGAAAGAGATGAACAGCAAGCTGTCATTGCTTAGCGCATCGGCTTTCATGGAGTCGGCCTTGAGTTTTAAACGGATTATCATCTCCGCATCTGCTGATGAAAGAGACGATGCCAAGGCAAAGATAACATTCAACACGTCTCCCCAGCCTTTGTTCCATAAGAATTTTGAGATGCTCCGGCAGACTCTGGAACAATATGCCGGGGCAGGCTATAAACTCTATATACTTGCCGACAGCAAAAAGCAGCAGCAGCGTCTGCGCGACATCTTCGATGATATGGGCAGCGACATCGAGCGCTCGTCGGCCAACCAGCAGCGCTCCGCCATCGACTTCACGCCTGTCGGCAGTACATTGCACGAAGGCTTTGTCGACAACACCTTGAGGGCTTGCTTCTTTACCGATCACCAGATATTCGACCGCTTCCATAAGTACAGCCTACGCAGCGATTCTGCCCGTGCAGGCAAAATGGCGCTTACAATGAAGGAGCTGCAGGAAATGGAGCCTGGCGACTACATAGTTCATGTAGACCTTGGAGTGGGCAAGTTTGGCGGACTGGTTAGGGTGCCGTCGCCAAATGGCTATCAGGAGGTTATCAGGATTATATATCAGAACAACGACAAGGTGGATGTGTCTATCCACTCACTTTATAAAATTTCGAAATACCGCCGTAGCGATACCGGCGAGCCGCCACGTCTGAGCACTCTCGGAACTGGTGCGTGGGAACGGCTGAAGCAAAAGGCAAAGACCCGCATAAAGGATATTGCGCGCGACCTGATAAAGCTATATGCCAAGCGCCGCCATGAGAAAGGCTTCGCATTCAGTGCCGACTCGTTTATGCAGCATGAGCTTGAGGCAAGTTTTCTCTACGAGGACACGCCCGACCAGCTGAAAGCCACACAGGAGGTGAAGGCAGATATGGAGAAGGCGGCGCCCATGGACAGGCTTGTGTGCGGCGATGTCGGCTTTGGCAAAACCGAAGTTGCTGTCCGTGCGGCTTTTAAGGCTGCGTGCGACTCTAAGCAGGTTGCGGTCCTTGTGCCTACTACAGTCTTGGCGTTGCAACACTATCAGACCTTCCGTGACCGTTTGCGCGATTTCCCTATCAGGGTTGACTATCTGTCTCGGGCACGTACGGCAAAGCAGGTAAAACAGGTTTTGGCCGACCTTGAGCAGGGTAATATCGATATACTCGTCGGTACGCATAAGCTCATAGGAAAAAATGTGAAGTGGCACGACCTTGGTCTTCTCATCATCGATGAGGAGCAGAAATTCGGTGTTGCCGTAAAAGAGAAACTGCGCAAGCTTAAGACAAATATCGACACGCTAACCATGTCGGCGACGCCTATACCACGTACATTGCAGTTCTCGCTGATGGGTGCCCGTGATATGAGTATCATGCGCACGCCGCCTCCAAACCGGCATCCTATATTTACCCAGCTTACCACTTATTGCCACGAGGTGATTGCCGATGCCATAAACTTCGAGATGAGCCGCAACGGTCAGGTCTTTTTTGTAAACGACCGTATATCGTCGCTTACCGAAATCCAGATGCTAATTTTGAAGCATGTGCCCGACTGCCGTGTGGCTGTCGGTCATGGACAGATGCCTCCCGAGGAGCTTGAGAAGGTGATTTTAGGTTTCGTAAACCACGATTTTGATGTGTTGCTCTCAACGACCATTGTTGAGAACGGTATTGACATACCAAACGCCAACACAATTATCATCAACGATGCCCACAGGTTCGGACTTTCCGACCTTCACCAGATGCGCGGGCGGGTTGGACGTGGAAACCGCAAGGCGTTTTGCTATTTGCTTGCCCCGCCAAAAAGTGTGCTCTCCCCAGAGGCTCGTAGAAGGCTTGAGGCTCTTGAGACATTCTCTGAGCTGGGAAGCGGGTTCAATCTTGCAATGCAGGACCTTGATATCCGTGGAGCTGGAAATTTGCTTGGAGCCGAGCAGAGCGGATTTATGGAAGACCTCGGATACGAGACATATCAGAAAATACTTAATCAGGCTGTTACGGAGCTTAAGAATGATGAGTTCCGGGAACTGTATGCCGATGAGGTTGCTGAGGGCAAGATTTTGACAGGCGAGGACTTTGTAGAGGACTGCGCAATAGAGAGCGACTTGGAGATGTATTTCCCCGAAACCTACGTGCCAGGCAGCTCTGAGCGTATGCTACTGTACCGTGAACTCGACAATATTGTTGAGGACCGGGATCTTGACATCTACCGCCAGCGTCTTGTCGACCGTTTTGGACCTGTGCCGCAAGAGGGGGAGGAACTCATGCAGGTTGTGCTTCTGCGCAGGCTGGGCAAACGCATGGGATGCGAGAAGATTACTCTTAAACAGGGAGGCATGAATATGCAGTTCGTGTCAAATGCCGATAGCCCATACTATCAGAGCCGCGTGTTCGCAAAAATCATAGATTATGTGGCGGTAAATCCACGTCGTTGCGAACTGAAGGAAGTGCGTGGACACCGTCTGTTGCATGTCAGGAATGTGGAAAAGGTTGAGGCTGCAGTGAGCATATTGAGAAACATGAGTTAGGAGTTCTGAGTTAGAAATTATTCTCGCTTCGCTGCGATTATGGAAATTCAAAATTAAATAATTCGTAATCGGCGTAGCCGGCAATTCGTAATTCCAAACTCGTAATTTGTATTTTTTATGATTTTTATAACAATTCTTGTATATTTCGTCCTGCTCATGGCTGTGAACAGGATAACCTCACACAATGGTGACAACAACACTTTCTACCGTGGCAACCGCCATTCGCCATGGTATGTCGTGGCGTTCGGAATGATTGGTGCGTCAATATCTGGTGTCACGTTCGTCTCGGTGCCAGGCATGGTGGCGAAGTCTGATATGACCTATATGCAGACTTGTATCGGCTTCATATTCGGCTATTTTGCTGTGGCTTTCATTCTGTTGCCAGTTTATTACAGGTACAATCTTACGACTATCTATTCTTTTCTCGACAAGCGGTTGGGGCGAAGCTCGTATCAGACAGGTGCCGCCTTTTTCCTGTTGTCAAAGATGACGGGTGCCGCCGCGCGGTTTTATGTCGTCTGCTTCATTCTTCACCGTTTTGTTTTTGCCGGAATGGGAGTTCCCTTTGCGCTGACAGCCTCGGTTATGGTGTTTCTGATATGGCTCTACACGAGGCGCGGGGGCATAAGGACATTAGTGTGGACTGACTCTATACAGACGCTCTGTATGTTTGCCGCGCTCGGACTTATTATATACAACGTGATGGAAAATCTCGGACTAGGCTTTGCTGATATGGTAAAAGTCATTTCCGACGACTCACATTCCCGCATGTTCGTATTCGGTGACTGGATGTCTAAGCAGAATTTCTGGAAGCAGTTTCTGAGCGGCATATTCATCGTTATCGTGATGACGGGGCTCGATCAGGATATGATGCAGAAAAACCTTACCTGCAAATCGCTCTCCGATGCCAAAAAGGATATGTGTGTCTACGGCTTTGCTTTTGTGCCCGCAAACCTTCTGTTCCTTTCGCTTGGAGTCTTGCTGCTGATGCTTCTTGATAAGTATGGCATGCAGATGCCAGTCTCGGGCGATGACCTGTTGCCTATGTTTGCCGCATCCGGGATGTTGGGCAGTGGGGTAGTGGTGCTGTTCTCCGTAGGCATAGTGGCGGCCTCCTTCTCAAGTGCCGACAGTGCGCTTACTTCTATGACTACAAGTTTCTGTGTAGACATTTGCCGTCGCAGTGATGATGAGACGTTGCGCAAGCGTGTGCATGTGGTTATGGCCATAGTCTTTGCCCTTTTCGTCATGCTCTTCAAGATGCTGAACAGCCAGGGCGTTCTTGATGCCATCTACACTCTGTGCGGCTATACTTACGGACCGCTCCTCGGTCTCTTTGCCTATGCGTTGTTTACCCGTCGCAGTGTAGGCCGGCGTGCCGTGCCATATATAGCCGTATTGTCCCCCATAATATGTTTCGCCATCGACTATCTTACATCCCATTTCACCTCTTATCGTTTTGGCTATGAGCTGTTGATGCTCAACGGCTTGATCACGTTCTGCGGGTTGTGGCTGACAGGTAAAGGCAAAGCATAGCGATTACATTTTTCGATTGCTGCCGCTATACATGGCGGAACGGCTGGTTTCATCTTCCCCAATGTTCTTATACTTGCAGAAGTAGGGTTATATAAATAACGCCGTCTGCCCGACAGCAAAATTTTCTTTTCTGGATTAAAATCTTTTAAAAAGCGCTTTCATATACAGCAAAAAAATGCAGCTGCCTGCTATGGAAGATGCAACCGCTTGCATGTGCCATCGCAAGCGGCTGCTATGACACATGCAAGCGGCTGCATTTTTTTGCATGGTTTTTAATGATGTAAAACTGTTGTTACGGAACCCCGCCATATCACCTCCTTTCTGAAACGCTTACGTGGCATAGCAATAAATCTGACTTTTTTTTATAAACTTGTATATTTTCAAATATTTATTTGTGTCTTTGCACCATTCTCACGCCGATAGTTCAAAAGAACAGGGAATTCATCTGTAGCGATAGTTCTTTCGGATGGGGATATCATATATGGGAAAGGCGTTTATCATGCGCTTGGTTCTCTGACAGCTTGAAAGCCTAGGAAACTCTCAAATTGTAGTCAAGGAACTTTGCAACGGTAGATGCCCATGGGGTATGACTTTGTTGTCGGCCATTATTGTATATTGATGAAAACAAAAGTCTTTATGGCTGTGTTTTTGTTGTGTCAATAGGGTTGCGCATATCATATCGGCGTGGGGTCTTAGGTTGCTCGTTTCGACTACAATGGGCAATTCCTAGGGCCTCAAGCTGTGGAGCGGGTAACTGGTCTGACTTCCACGCTTTTTTTGTATAGTCGCACTAATCTTTTTTATCAATTTGCTCTGTCGGGGAGTCTGGAGCTATAGAAAATGTACTATTATGAAAAAAATTCTATCTATGGCCGTTTCTGCAGTATTCTCGTCATTTATGGTAAATGCGCAGAACAATGAGCTGCTTACGGCTACGTTGCAGCATGGTGACCAAACTATGATGTTTGTTGGTGTTGACGCATTAAAAAGCGCATACGATGCTGCGGCAGACAAAGGCGCCATTATTACATTGTCGTCTGGAGAGTTTAATGCTATTTCTGTAATGTCTAAGTCTCTGACTATAAACGGTGCAGGATTTGAGGACGATGAGGCTACTGGTACTAAGGCTACGGTTATAAACGGAGGTATGACTATACTATATGAATATGTATCTGGATTTGACGATGACGGGAACCCTGTTACAAACACAAGAACGGTGGACGGAAGCAAATTTGAAGGTATATCATTTAAGGATTATCGCATATTCATGTCAAATGACCCTATTAGTGACATTACTTTTGCCAAATGCAAATTATTCTCTCTATAGAAAAATCATTTTTTTATCACGATAGGCTTGTAATTCGGAATTTTTATGTAATTTTGCAAAACATTTCTAAAAAACAGTGCAACGTTTCGTGTAGAATGCTGCCTTATGGCATAGTATGATTATACAAATTAACAATTATAATAACATGAAAAAATTAATTTTGTCTATTTTTGCTGTGGCAAGCTTATCGCTTTCAGCCTCAGCTCAGGAAACAATGTCTGCAAATGACAGTATCAAACAAAGACTTGACTCTCTTGAAAATTCGCTTAGTAGTCTGCAAGCGAAAGAGGAGGTGAGGAGCGAGAACGAGAAACTTGATAAAATATGGAAGAGAAAGAAGTACACTGTTATCGGTTTTGTGAACCAGAACCTTGAGAGCAAGGAGGAAGAAGGTGGCAAATATAAGAGCAAATTTGGTGTGACGTTGCAGAAAGGAAAAACTTTCTATCTTCATAAAAAGCCGTTGGGCAATATGGTTAAGATTGGTCTTGACTGGACATTCATAGACCTTAACTTCGCAAAATATAAGGATGGGAACGGTATTAGCTTAAATGTTCCGTCGGACGGCGATTTCAGTGACGGTGATTATGGTTATGATGAAGATGAGCCAGGCGTAGACCTCGACTTAGGAGTGATGCAGCTTGAATATGGCATGGGATTCGGCCCGTCCGTACAAGTAACTCCATTCTACTATCTTGGCAAAGGCCTGGAGCATATCAAGGCTTATACCTATTTCCACGTTACACCATCTTATTCGGCTATTATTGAAACCACCGACGATGATACAAATTTCAACCACGGCTATTGCACATTCTTCAATTTCGGTGTAGGGTTGTCTTACAAAGTTATATCCATAGGCTTTGAGCACCGCTGGGGAACTGCCAAATATAATATGGCGGATTTAGATACCGAGGATGCAATAGCAGGAGGAATCAAATTCGATGACAAGCAGAAGTTCTCTACAAAGTCGTCACGTTTCTTTGTGCGTTTCAATATCTAAAATATAAGCTATACAACATCAAATTGAAACCTCTGGCATTATCCATATAGTACAGTCCGGGTGGGCTTTGCCGGAATTTCAATGCATATAAATCAAATTTTCGGACTGTAATAAAAAAACATTATGAAAAAAACTTATTATTATTTTGCTGTTTTGGCATTTGCATGTTGCACACTCGCTGCATGCAGTGATGACGACGATGACAATTCAGGTGCAGGAACCGCTTCTACTGAGTTCTTTGTTCCGGCCTCTATCGTTGACGGCACAAGAGTTCAGAGCGTTGGTGGTCTAAATGCGGCTTACAACGAAGACGGCTCTATCTCAAAACTGGAGAACGATGGCGTAACTTACAATTTCGAATATGACAACGGCACACGCGCTGCTGTAAGTACTGGCCGCCAGATCAAACGCATCTACGCAAATGTTGAGGGGACAACATACGAGGGTACAAACTTCAAATTCAACTCCGACGGCTTCCTTACAGCCATGACATTCCACTCTCGCGATATAGACGAATATTATACTGAAGAGGTAAACTTTAACTATGCGCTCAGCTATGATGGCACAGGACACTTGACAAGCAACAAGATAACAGGAAGTGTTAAGTGGAATGAAGACGGCGAGAGCGGAGTTGATAAAGTCAATACAACGGTTAATTTTACATGGAAAAACGGCAACCTCACAAACAGCAACGCTTCCGCTAATGGTTCTATTGTCAACATGACACTCGATTATGGCAATGAGGCTAACACGTTCAACATCACCACACCCGCAGTGGCTGGCGTAATAGGTCTTATGGATGATCCGATTCTCACAGCACTCGCTATGCTCGGCTTTACTGGTAATTCGTCGGCAACACTTCCTGTCAAATTAGTAACTTCAATTAAAGACGAAGACGGAACAGAGACCGATGTAGCTAATTTTACATACACATTTAACTCTGACCATTCCGTTGATATCATTCGTTTTAGCGATGAATATGGCAGTTTCTATAATATCAGATATACTTACTACAAAAAGTAGATGAGCATATTGATGATAAAAAAGCAGGAAGAAAACATTTCTGTTTTCTTCCTGCTTTCGGTTTTATGCCCCTGTAAGGTGTCAACGGGCTTGTCCGATAAACTTGTAGATTTGCGGGCTTTACAATTATTTGTAAACCTGTATATTTGTCCGCTCGTCCACTCGTTAACGATATAAATCAAATTCCTTTTGCCGCAAGATAGCGCTCAGCCTCAAGAGCAGCCTTACATCCAGAGCCTGCCGCAACGATGGCTTGCCGATATGTTGGGTCGGCGCAGTCGCCAGCCGCATATACACCTTCGATATTTGTGCGTGGTGTGCCGTCTATGGTCTTTATGTAGCCTGTCTCATCGACTTCTATCCAGGGCTTGAACACGTCGGTGTTGGGTTTATGCCCGATGGCGAGGAAGAAACCGTCTATAGGCAAGTCGTAGCGTTCCTCGTCGGCCTCGCCTTTACGCTTGATGACATGTGCGCCCTCTACGCCATTCTCACCATATAGTCCGAGTGTGTTGTGCTCATAGAGAATCTCGATTTTCTCATTTTCCTCAACACGTTTCTTCATCACGTCTGATGCGCGCAAGTATGGTTTGCGCACTATCATGTACACTTTCTTGCACAATCCGGCGAGGTATGAAGCTTCCTCGCATGCGGTATCTCCTCCGCCAACCACGGCAACCGTCTTCTTACGGTAGAAAAAGCCGTCGCATGTGGCGCAGGCGCTCACTCCCTGTCCGTTGTATTTTTTCTCGTCGTCGAGTCCTAAGTATTTTGCCGAGGCACCTGTGGCTATTATGACGGTGTCGGCCTCGACAGTCTCGCCGTTGTCGACGGTTACGGTGAACGGGCGTTTGCCGAAGTCCACAGCCGTGATTATACCGTCACGCAAGTCGGCTCCAAAGCGCTCTGCCTGCTCGCGGATATCCGTCATCATTTGGTTTCCGTCTACTCCCTGAGGGTATCCTGGAAAATTCTCCACCTCTGTAGTCTGTGTCAGCTGGCCGCCGGTTTGCAGTCCGCAGTAGAGTATTGGATTAAGGTTAGCCCTTCCTGCATATATGGCAGCGGTGTATCCTGCCGGTCCGCTGCCTATGATAAGACATCTGGTCTTTTCCATTTTTTGTATTTGTTTTGGGTTATGCTTTGAGCAGTTCCTCAATTTTTGCCGCAATGTTTGCGATAGGCTCAGTAGGCTCGAAACGTGCCACTATCTGTCCGCGCTTGTTGGTGAGGAATTTAGTAAAGTTCCACTTTATCTCTGCGCTCTCCTTGTAGTTTGGGTCTTCTTCCGACAGCATCTTGTCGAGGACAGGGTATAAGGGGTGGCTCTCGTCCCATCCGGCAAATCCCTTCTCTTCTTTCAGGAACTTGAAAAGCTCATCGGCATCCGGCCCGTTTACTTTTACCTTTTTGAAGCGTGGAAATTCTGTTCCGTATGTCAGCTTGCAGAAGCTGTGTATCGACTCGTCGGTGCCTGGAGCCTGGCTGCCGAACTGGTTGCACGGAAAGTCGAGTATCTCAAATCCCTGTGAGTGGTATTTCTCGTATAGTTTCTCCAGTTCCTCATATTGTGGCGTAAATCCGCACTTGGTGGCAGTGTTTACGATGAGGAGCACCTCGTTTGAATACTCTTTGAGTGATACGTCTTTACCTTTTCTGTCCTTGACAGAGAATTCGTAAACTGTTCTCATTTTTTTCTTTTGTTTGTTTAGTTAACGCTATGCAAAAATAGCACTTTTATTCGATATTCCGCCAACTCATTACGATAATTATGTTTTATTTAGGGATTTTTCCCCAACATTATAGGGAAATCATACTTATAAATATGTGTTTTACTATTGTAAGTGTGAAAATAAAACCATAAATTTGCAGCAGAAACAATGAAATAACAAATAAAACCATACTATTATGAAAAAGATTTCTACATTTCTGACAATGGCATTCATGGCATTGATGTCGGCGACCATGGTATCTTGTGATGAGGATGACGCAATAGCCTACACACTCGAGGGGACTTGGGAAGGTGATATGCAGGTAAGTTGCGTGTACGACAATATGGTCTACGATGCGTTGTATTCCGAGATAAACTTTGCACGTGACCCTTACCGCTATTCATCGGGCAGAGGCTACTGGATAGACTACTACCGCCACGGGCCATGGGGTAGGGACTATGTGGCAAACCATATAGAATGGCAGGTTACGAATGGGGCCATACAGGTGTATTTCGTAGAGGAGGACGCATATATAGCCATTCACGACTATAGCTTGAGCGACAACTATTTCACGGGGATAATCTACGATGGCGACCAGAGGGTTAACTTCAGGTTAAGGCATACATCTTCGCCAAACTGGAACGATTTTGATTATGGCTGGGGATACTACTATGCCAAGCCGGGTTCGGCGGACACACGCGCGGGAGAGAAGATTGATAAGCCTGTGAGAATGTTCGGACGTACACAGACTAAAGATTGAATTTTAGGTGAAATATAAAATATACGCAAAAGCTCCGCAACCAGATTGGAAGGTTGCGGAGCCTTTCACTGCTTTGTTTGGCTATGTTGTTGTTTATTAGGGGTTAATTGTACCCCCAAAGTTTCATGTTGACGGTTGATTCTACTTTTCTTTCAATATCATCGGGCAGATTGCAGAAAAAGTCGATACCCGTTTTTTGTTCAAGCTCATCGATGGATATGACATATTTTGCCAGAGCCTTGCCGTTGTCGCTGCCTTCAGCATGCTCTATCCAGAAAGCCATTGCGTCGTATTTCGTGGCTCCCGAAGGCTGCTTTTTGGAAATCAGAATGGCCATATAGAAATATTTTGGCACGATGAGTCCGTTTGGCAGGGTTGTCATTATCTGGCTCTTGTTGTCGATGGTGCCTCCCTTGCATACATACATAGTGTCGCAGAATGTGTAGTTGTTCTGCTTTGCCCAGTTGCGCACCTTTGTCTCCATATTTGCCCATACTCTTGCGTTGAAGCCGTTTCTTTGCGGCTGCATGTTAGTGAGATAGAAAGTCTGGTAGTTTCCTTCCTTGCTCTGCAGCCTGTCAGCCGACGGGCATATATGGCCATGGTCATAGCCTGTGCCTCTGAACGGGTCTGTTGTCCAACGGTATTCTACTGGCAACTGTGGGTCTTGCGGATATTGTGGGTTGCCTTGATATCTGTCGGTGTTTTGTTCCATTATGCTTTTGTACATTTGGTAGCACGACCACCGCTGCGACTTCTTGTTGATGTCCCATTCCACGCAATAGTTTATCTCGCCATTGGCTGTCTCGTGAACTAATATGATGTTTTTGCTTGTATTGCCAATCTTTGGAAACTCCAGGCGGCTGTATGCTTTCTCAACTTTGGCTGGGTTGGAATTGGTATTCTCAATTTTTGCATTGTTGGCATTGGTATTTGTTGAAATGTTATCGTCGTCATCATCAGAGCAAGCCACCAAAGCCAAGGCTGTGAATAGATATAGTAGTGATTTTTTTAGCATATTGCAAATGGGGTTTATAGGAAACAAAAAGTGCGACCGAAGCGTATATGCAACTACGTTCGACCGCACTTTGTGAAAAATCGTTTTATCTGGTAAAAGATGTTGTCTTACTTCTTGATCTTACCGTAACGGTTCATGAAGCGGTCTACGCGACCTGCTGTATCGACAAGCTTGCTCTTACCTGTATAGAACGGGTGAGATGTGCTTGAGATTTCGACTTTTACCACTGGGTAAGTTTCACCTTCAAATTCTACTGTCTCATTTGTCTTGCATGTAGACTTTGTAAGGAACATATCGCCGTTGGACATATCCTTGAATACGACGGGGCGATAGTTTTCTGGATGAAGACCTTTTTTCATTTTCGTTTTTATTGTTATGTTATAAATAATATATTCACTAATGGGCTGCAAAGTTACGAAGTTTTTTCGGTTCTGCAAAATAAATGATGAGAAATTTGGAATAGAGCAGATAGAAATGATAGAGCGGATAGAAATGATAGAGCAGATAGATGGGATAGAAAATGATAGTAGATGTCTATAATTTCTATAATGTCTATAATTTCTATAATCTCTATGATTTCTATAATTTCTATTGACTCTAATTTTTTTCTATCCTTCTTCGATTTTTTTCTTAGCCTCTCCGAGCCTTTTCTTTGTCTCTTCGAGTTCTTTCTTTAGTTCCAGATAAGCTTGTGCGGCTTTTTCGTGGAGCTCCTGGTATTTTATTTTCCATTGGGCGTTGTCTGCCGTGAGGCTTTTTATTGTAGTTTCCTGCTCTGCGATTTTCTTCTGGAGGTCGATCATCTTCTCATCCTGTTTTTGCCTGTATCCGGTACGTGCGGCGTGCATACGTTCTTTAATGCCGCCTTGGGCAACGAAATCTTTTTCGAGTTTTTGCAGGTAGCTGTTCATCATTGCGTCAACCTGATAGCAAAGAGTTAATCCGATATTAGCCATTTCCTCTAACGACCATTTATAAAGATATGCCTCATATTGTTCGGTGGTGTTGTTTTTCTTGGTGAACTCCTGCATTTTCGCATAGCGTGGGTTGGTCTTGTCCCAAAGAGGAATGTTGCGTGAGGATATGAAGTCTTTGTAGTCTTCGCGAAGCTCGTCTATGCTGCTTCTTGCCACATTCAGGAGTTTCATCTCCATCTCTGTAGATGTTTTTCCGTCTTCGCTGCCTTCAACAATGTTTTGTTTTCCAGAGCGGGCCGCCTGTATCATCTGGTCTACTGTGCGGTCGCCATATTTTGCCATGAAACGCTCACAAAATACGAAAGTAAGACGGTAGATAGTGTCTGCTTTCTGGTAGAAATAAAGATTTTTCCAGTTGGCACTTCTTCTCAATATCTCGTATTTCTTTTGTTCCATGGTTGTGATTTTTTAGATGTGATAGATATGATAGATATGATAGATATGATAGATATGATAGATATGATAGATGAATAGAGCAGATAGATATAATAGTAATAGTTTGGAAAGGGCTAAAGGGGGTGTTTGTAATGCCAGTTCTTTCTATAATTTCTATTTTTCTATCTGCTCTATTAAAGTTCGGTTTACTTCAAGGTAATTGCGAGCTTCTCAATATACAGTGCGCCCACGGCGTTGTTCCATATAGTGAAGTGCTTGTAGCTGCCTGCGCTGAAGTCGTATGTCATGGTGAATGAGTTCAATTTTTCACCTTTCTCAGCAGTAGTTTTTGCCTCAATAGTATTAGCCACAGGGTGAGCCTCTGTGCCTCCATAAACACTGAATGTTGTAGGTGTCTCATATTTTGCCAGACCTTTGACTGTGATTACTATGCTCTTTATGTCCTTACCGAAAGCTGTCTCATTGAACAGGAAGCCTTGTTTGGATGTGTCTGATGCGTTGCCTTGTATCTGGATGCAGCCTGAGAAATCGCCTGTTGCCGCACATACTTTTGCACCTTTGAAGATGATATTGTCATAGTTCCATGTAAGCCAAGTTGATTCTGTGGTCACATTCTGGTTGCCGTAAGAGTTTGATGTCAGCTCTACACTGCCTTGTCTGCCTTGCTCAATGCTTGATATTGTCATGCCGTCGCCAGCGGGAGCCACATCGCCTCCCTCATTGCCTCCTTCTTCGGCAGCTTTTCCATCTTTCACTATGAAATTCTTTACTTCCCATGTTGCAGAGTTGTCCTCGCAGGCATAATAGAGGGCGATTACAACAGCCTTCTTGCCTAAGAATTCTGCTGGTATGTTGGCAGAGAATTTTGACCATGTATTCCAGTCCATGCCCTCAGTAAGAGTTCCTGTTATATCTGTCCACTTGGTTGTTGTAACATCGTTTGTGTAGTTGTCTGTAATGAGCACCTTGTCTGCAACACCAGGTTTGGCTGCGCCATAATTGGTGAAATAGCGCAGAATGTAATCGAAGTTGATGACCGCCCCCTTAGATGCTGAGAGGTCAATAGCTTTTGAAACGATATAGCTTTCAGATGGTGTTGTTGTCTTGCTTGCATTATCATATCCTGTTGCCTTTGCACAACTAAAGTCGATAATCCAAGGATTGCCTTTTATGGTTTTTTCTGTGAATGCCCCGAATGATGTGGCGAAAGTCTCGTTGATGTATTCGCCTTCAACAGGTGTGTCAGGAGTCTCATTGCCTCCTGTGTTTTCTGCTTCTCCATCTTTTATGCTCAATGATTTTACCTCCCATGTTGAAGAGTATGATTCTGTGCAGGTATGGCGGAGTGCCAGTCTTATTTTGCTGCCAACAAACTCGTCAGGGATGTTTGCTGCCACATCTACGAAATCGAATTGAGCGCCGTTTATGCCATCTGTAGAATAAGGTATTGCAACCCATTTCGCTGTGGTCGGATCGCCGTTGTAGTCTTTTGAGATGAGAATGGCATTGTTTGTATTAACGTCTGCGCGCTCATATCTCATGGCATGGTTCATCTCAATGTGGGCTTTTGTGGCGTTTGTAAGGTCAACCTCTGGGCTGACAAGATAAGTTACACCAGCCTCGTTAGTCTTTGTGCCGTCACCGTTATAGTCCTTAAATCCTGTTATGCAGGCACTCGAATAGTCGATGGTCCATGTGATGTTGGCGTTGTTGCCTATTGATTTGAACTCTCCAAGTTCTTTTGCGAAACTCTGATCCAGATAAACGCCTTCAGGAGTATCTCCACCACCTTGGTTGCCTCCTGTTCCTGGATAATCGTAAGGAGCCGGTACGTCCTCACAGCTTGTGAAAGTAATTGCCGCCATAGCAAGGGCAATCATAGAAAATATGGTCTTTTTCATAATCTTGTATTGTTTTTATTTGGTTACTTTGTTAATTATTTTACTGGCTCTATGTCGTTTTCCTCACGTATGAGAATTTGCCAGATGTTGTTGTATCGGGTGAAAATGCCCGTGATGTTCACCTTGCCATTAGGCAGAGTCTTTGCGGCGAAGTCGGCGTAGGTACTTGTGCGTACGACAAGATTGCTTGATGCTATGCCTTTCAGCTGGCGGTTTACGCAGTTTGCCGCATCTTTGAGGTCGGCTGGGGCAAAAGTGCTTGTGCCGTCGGCATTGGCAAACTCCACGTTTTTTATTGTCATAAGCTTACCGTTGTTCTCTTTGAGATAGTTGGCGTCCTTTACCTTGCTGATGTCAAATTCCTCTGGTGTGACCTGTGACGCATCGGGAGTTCCCACGAGCTTGAAGTGGCTGTTCCATAAGATTCTGCTCATACGGCTTACGTATGTGTTGCCGCGTGAGTTTGTGTATGGGGTTCCAATCTCAGCCTGTTTGCCGTAGCCTCCTATGTAGAGTCCTTTAAGGTCGATGAGAATTTCCTGTCCTACAGGCAGGTAGCCGAACAGACCGCCTTGCGAGATGCAGATGAGGATTGCGCCTGTGCCGTCGTCTACAGAAATCTCGTTGTAGATGTTGCCCTGTATGTCGTTGCCTACCACACGGCCTTTAATCTGCGCGTCTTCGGTAATCTGCTCGTACGAGTTTGACGAGGCGTTTATTACGCTGCTGTACTTGTTTTTCAGACTGCCGATAGTTACCACGTTGGTCTCCTCAATAGCCTGATTGCCATAGGCATTCTGTAAAGAGCTGGTGTCGGGAGTTTCCCAATCGTCGTTCATGCAGCCTGTCATGAGGCTGCAGGCGAGAGCCAGCATTATGTATTTGATATTTTTCATTTCGTTATACCTTTTAGAATCTGTAAGTCAAGTTTATCATGCCGTTGGTTCCATAGGCATAGTATTTCTTCGGGTTCTTCGAGAATCTGTAAGAACGCGCGTTGCCTGAAGAGGTGAAGTCAGAGCGGCTCTGCTCATATCCGCCTGTACAGATGCGTGTGTTGTTCAGAATGTTCGTCACCATGAGGTTTATGCTCAGCTGGCCGGTTTTCAGCCTGATGGTTTTTCCGATGCTGCCGTCGAGCATGAAACCGCCGTTGCCCTCGTCCTGTGGAGAAGGTTCCTCGTTGAGTTTGCTCAGAGGGCCGTCCATTCTGTAATAAGGCGAGTAGCTCAGGTAGATACGGTCGTAGTAGTTGCCGTTGAGGTCTATGAACCATCCGCCCTGATGATAGCTGAGGCCTGCGCTGAGAGCTGTCAGCGGAGTTCCGTTCTCACGCATTCCCTTGCATCGGAGAATGTCGTCGTTGTAGGTTCCCTGTGTAGAGTTGAGGTATCTGACCGCAGCGTCGGAGACATATTTTGCCTCGCTGATGGTGCCGATGAGTTTCATGTCGAGAGCCGATGTGAGCTTGAAGCTCAGACCTGCCTCTACGCCATAATATTCTTTCTCGTTGCCGGTTGTCGACACATAAGAGAACGAGTTTATGTCGTCGAAATAGAAACATGTCCATTCCGTTACGTGGTCGAGACGGCTGTAGTAGGCGTTGATGTTTGCATGCAGCCATGAGCCCTGATACTGATAGCCAAACTCGCTGCTGAACACACGCTCGTTTTTAAGATTGCTGACAAAATCGTTGTTCATCTCTGCGGCCTGGAAAGCCTTGGATGCGGCAGGAGCGTTCCACTGGTAGCCGGCGCCGATAGAGAGTGTGTGGCCTCTGCCTGCAGAGTATGTGAGTGCCAGTTTTCCGCCGCCCTCGCCAAAATTAGCCATGCCGCTCTTTCCGTAAGAGTTGTTTGGGAACAGGCCGTTGCGCATTTTTCCGTCGCGCTCCATGCTTGTGCCGCCAACACGTGCGGCTGCCAGAATGTGCAGCGGGCCGAAATTGCGGGCGTAGCTTGTCCATACGAAGCCTTTGTTTACACGGATGTTGTAGTCGTAGCCAAACTTGTCGTCAACGCCAACAACCGCATTCGGGTTGTTGAGGTCGTACTGCACCTCGTTAGAGTTTGGCGCATACGTGCCGATGGCGTATGTGTTTATGTTGTGGAAAGTCTTTGCACCGAGCAGGTCGTCCATTGTCTGATAGTGCTTGGTGTTGCTTGTGGCAACTACAACGCCGATGTTCCACTGGCTCTTCTCGTCCAGCCGCGCGTTGAGGAATGAGGACAATGTGAGCATGCTCTGGTCGCTGTGACGTTTCTGTATGTAGTACATGGCGTCGGCTCCCTGCTCTGCGGCGGTCTGGTTTGCGCTGTACAGACGGTCGAAGTTTATCTGGCGGTTGGCCTTGCTTGCCTTCAGGTAGTCGTAAGCTGTCTGCCAGTCGGCCAAAGCCTGATCGGTCATATATTGCGGGTTCTCGCCCCAAACATCGTAGAAGCTTGACGGCAGCATTTTCCAATAATCGGGATGAGGATTGTCGCTGTTGTTGTAGTTGAGCTTTGTAGAGCTGTACCAGCCATATTTGCCGCCCAGGGTGGTTGTGAGTTTCCAGTCGTCGTCAATTTTCCAGTCCCATGTCAGCACTGCTGTGGGCGAAAAGTCGTTTACAACTCTTGAGTTTCTCTTCTTGCCGTTCTGGTAGCCCCAATATGGGTTGTATTGCGGGTCGTTGGCAATCCAGTACATCTCATCTGTCGACGCGCCCTGCGATGCTCTTTCCGTAGGGTTGCCCCATGTGGCGAGAGTCAGCGAGTGGCTGTTGCCGGGGCCGAAGATTTTCTGAACACCGAGATAGTACGACAGGGCGTTGTAGAATGTTCCCTCGACATATCCCTCGCTTGCCCAGCGGTAGGTTACGTTTGCGCTTACAGCCCATCCCTTGGCTGACAGTCCGCTGTTGTAGGTGTACATTCCGCGCAGGGTGTAGTTGCGGTTGGCTCCGCTCAGTGTGACCCGCTGTCCTGTAGCCATGTTTGCAGGGCGGAAGTCGTAGTTGTTGCTGCCGCCCATGTTCGACATTGAGAACGAGTTGCCCTCGAATGGCATAGCCGAGTCGAGGTTTCGTGTCTGCTGGTTCAGACCACCTACAAGCGAGTAGCGGAACTGCCCTGTCTCCATGTCGTTCATCGGTGCGCCGTTGATGTAGACATCGTTGTATTTCTGGTCAAACGCGCGATACCTGAACCTTACCGGTGAAAACAGGTATCCTACTTCTGAGGCGTAAATGTTTGTGTTGGAGTTGATGATGGTAACATTTTGCGAAAAGTTATCCTCCTCACCCAACTGAGCCTCAGTGAACGTGAATGCCTGCTCTGTCATCTGGGCGCCCACCTGGCCGAGGGAGTCGGTCTGTGCGGAGGCTAAAGATGCATAGCTGAGAGCAATCACAGCCATAGTAAGCTTTTTCTTCATAGATGATAATTTGGATTAATAATTTTTGATATTGAATGCAAAGTAACTAAATATATTCGACAATTGAAAGCCTTTTTATTATTTTTTTTCAGAAATCTGCACATTATTCAATTTTAATTGCGATATTTGCAGCGTAAAACTATAAAAGGAAATGAAGAAATCACTTTTGACAATTGCCTTGGCGCTGCTCACATCGCTGTCAGCGTCGGCACAGAAGAAGTTCTCGGTCTACGCCGTTGGATTTTATAACCAGGAAAATCTCTTTGACACCTGCCACGATGCTGGTAAAAACGATTATGAGTTTTTGCCCACGGGCTCTTACCGTTGGGACGGATTGAAGTACTCTCACAAGCTGCACAACATGGCGCGCGCGCTTGCCGATATGGGCACCGACGTGTTGCCTGGCGTAGGCTGTGCCGCAATCGGTGTGAGCGAGGTTGAGAACGCAAAGGTTCTTACAGACCTCGTGAGCCAGCCGGAGCTGAAAGCGCGCGGTTTTAAGTTTTCTCATATTGAGGGTCCCGACCGCCGTGGCGTGGACTGCGCTCTGCTCTACAATCCGAAACTTTTCAACTTTGAGCGCGACACCCTGTATCAGTATGTTCAGGAACTGGAGAAAGACAGTGCCTTCAAGACCCGTGGATTTCTTGCTGTAGAGGGAAAAATTGCCGGCGAGCCTGTCGTGATTATAGTCTGCCACTGGCCAAGCCGGTTCAGCGGCTCGTTCTACCGTGAGTCGGCAGCCCGGCAGGTCAGAGCCATCAAGGACAATCTGCTGAGGGAAAATCCTGACAGAAAAATATTTGTCATGGGCGATATGAATGACGACCCTACCGACAAGAGCATGCGCCAGGAGCTTTCTGCCCAGCCCGAAATAAGCAAAGTGGGCGATGGCGACATGTACAACCCATGGTACAATCTGCTGGCAAAACAGGGCACCGGAACACTGATGTACAACGGCTCGTGGAACCTCTTCGACCAGATTGTAATGACACCGAACGTGCTCGACCGTGAGGG
>CABSIA010000027.1 GCA_902477645.1 uncultured Prevotella sp.
AGGCGGTATTATCATGCTTTATAAGAAGGCGTACACCTGGGCACAGCCTTATGACGAGAATGGCGAGCGCATAAAATATCCTGGTGGCGACAACCAGTCTTACAACCCTATCAACGAGTGGAATCACAACGTGTCTAACCGTGAGACCTACCGTATGCTCGGATCTTTCTCTGCAACTCTTCATCTTGGCGAGCTTTTCGAGCCTCTCAAAGGTCTTGACTATAAGTTTAGCTTCGGTCCAGACTACCGTCACTACCGTCTTGGAGACTTTATCGACACAGAGTCTGCCTATAAGTGGATGAGCGGTGGCAAGAATCAGGCACGCTGGCAACAGCGCCGCGACTTCTCATGGACACTCGACAACATGATTACCTATAACAGGACTTTCGCCGAGAAACATAATGTTGGAGTAACTTTGTTGCAGTCTGCTTCTAAGTGGAACTACGAGACAGCAGAAATGGGGCTTTCTGGTCTTGAGCAGAATATGTACCTGTGGAATGCCATGGGCTCGCTTGACATTACGAATACAGAGAACGACGCAAGCATGAGCACGGGCATTAACGACCGCCAGCTTGAGTCTTACATGGTACGTCTTAACTATGCTTTCAGCGATAAATATCTTCTTACAGCCTCTGCGCGTTGGGATGGCGCGTCGCAGCTCTCAAAGGGCCGTAAGTGGGCTTTCTTTCCTTCTTTGTCACTTGGATGGAGAATTCAGCAGGAAAGTTTTCTCAGAGATGTCAACTGGCTTTCTAATTTGAAAATCCGCGCAGGTGTGGGTACAACAGGTAACTCTGCCATTGATCCATACTCTACTCTCGGCCTCATTCAGTCTATATATGTTCCTACGGCAACAGGGCAGGACAAGGCTTACCTCATGAACGACCCGGCATACGTTAAGAACACACTCGTGATGGCAAATACAGAGGTGGGATGGGAGAAGACTACACAGTGGAACTTCGGTATCGACTACGGTTTCCTGAACAACCGTATCAGCGGTAGCCTTGAGTTCTATTTCTCCAACACCAACGACCTGCTTCTCAACATGTCTATCCCTACAGTGCTGGGCTATGCGTCGACAATGGGTAATGTGGGCAAGACATCAAACAAGGGTATAGAGTTTACTCTCAATGCAATTCCTGTTGAGACAAAGGATTTCACTTGGAACACCTCTTTAAACATTGGCTGGCAGAAGAATAAAATTAAGGAGCTTGAGAATGGCAAGGAGGACAATGTGGCAAACGCATGGTTCATTGGCGAGCAGCTCGGTGTGTTCTATGGCTATAAGGCTGACGGTATATGGCAGGATACTCCTGAAGACCGTGCGGAGATGGAGAAGTGGAATGCCAATGGCGAGAAATTTGAGCCTGGTAAAGTCCGTCCACACGATGTTGACGGCGACTATAAGATGACCGATGAGGATAGAGTTATTATCGGCAACAAGCGTCCTACCGTAACTGCTGGCTGGAGCAACATATTTACTTATAAGGGTATTGAGCTAAACTTCCAGCTCTACGGACGCTTCGGCTACTGGGTACAACGTCCTGTATCAAGTCTTTTCGGTTATGGAAATCTTGGCGAGGCTGTTGACTACTGGACTCCTGACAATCCTGGCGCATCTTACCAGAAGCCTATTCTTACTACCGTCCAGACTGGTGATGCAGACTCTTACTCAGGCGCATTGCGTTACAAGAAAGCAAACTTTATCAGAATGCGTAACATTTCAGTCGGTTATCAGCTGCCTAAGGATGTCATTAAGGGTATTGCAAAGAACGTGAAGGTTTATGCGCAGGTAATCAATCCGTTTGATTTGTGGCAGTCGGTTAAGGGCTACGACCTTGATACCAACCAGGAGTATTTCAACCGCAGCTGGGTTGTTGGTGTTGAGATCGGTTTCTAATTCCTTATTTTAACAAAATAATATAATAGTAAAAATTATGAGATACAATAATTATATAAAAGCAGGTGTTCTGGCGCTTATGGTGCAGGGACTGGCATCATGCACCAGCGATTTCCTCGATGAGAACTATACTACTGGTTATTCGACCGATTATTTCCAGACCGCAGAGGGACTACAGGCTCTTACCAAGTCGCTATATGGCTCTATCCGCTGGATTGGCGGTTACGAGAGTCAGGGCTATAATGCCATGATGGGCGGTACTGATGAGTTCGCTATAGGTACTGATATGGCAAATGAGATGTGGCAGACTTACGATATCCGTATGGCGCCTCAGTGGGTGACGGTAAACGGCAATACCGGTACCAACAATACTATTTGGGATACTGCGTATTATGGCATCGCTTCATGCAACCAGATTATAGCAAGTGCCGGATCTGTAGAGGACGAGACCGTGCGCAACGCATGTCTTGCCCAAGCTTACCTCTACCGTGGCTTCAGCTATTATCTTCTGACTGCCCAGTTTGGTCATTGCGTATTACAGCTCAAGCCTGCTGCCGGCATCATCCGCTCGTTTGAGAACACGACTCCGCAGCAGTGCTGGGAGCAGGTTATCTCAGACCTTGAACAGTCCTATAATCTTTTCGACGGCGAGACAAACGAGCTTGTCGGCAAGGGCGAGAGCTGGACAAAGGCTACGGCTGCTCATTTCTTGGCTAAAGCCTGCCTGTTTGCTGCATCTGAGCGCAATGCGGACTGGAACGCAGAAGTAAAAGACGGCTATCTGAGAAAAGGTCTTGAGGCAGCCAACTATGCTATTCAGGCACGCAAGCTTGAGAAGGATGTTATTGACCTCTACGGAAACTGGACTGGACCAAACTGTGCTATTGAGCAGAGTAATGAGGTTCTTATGGTGGCTCCTCAGGATGAGCATTTCGGCGGACGTACGACCAACCGTAACCCTGGCGCATTCTTTAACCCGCAGTTCTCTAATTTCGCAAACACTACACTTGGCGGCGAGCGTGGTGTGATTAGTGGTGGTAAGGATTTCCAGCGTTTCCGTCCTACAGAGTACACGCTTTCTGCATTCGACAATGTAAATGACGCGCGTTTATGGAAATCATTTGCGACAGTTTACGGTACAGCTGTAGAGTATGCCGGTGACCCGAACAATGGTGTCGCTCCTGTGCATATCGGTGAGCCTTCTGTTGTGTTCATAATCAACAAGAAGGACGAGCATGCTTACGACAAGTTCACATTCGGCGCAAAGCGTTATCAGAAAGATGCGAACTTTGTGGACGAGGCAGGACGTTTGCCGGAGGCAGGACGCAAGCAGACACGTACAGGCGAGTCTACATTCTCAGGCAAGCCAAACCAGCCTATTCTTAATTCATGGATTCTGTATAAGAACGGTGAGTTTGTTGGCGACCAGTTTGGCAACACCATCACCTCTACTTATAATTCATGGGGCTCAAACATGTTTCCTGGCGTAATCAAGCACACTTGTGGCTACTTGAACGCTTATGCTGGCGACAGTGGCTCTCGTGACATCATTCTCGCACGTCTTGGTGAGACTTACCTTATACGCGCAGAGATAAAGATTCGCCTTAACGACTACAATGGTGCCAAGGAGGATATCAACGCATTGCGTCGCCGTGGCGCATGGCATCAGGGTGAGAACCGCAGCTATTTTGTTGACGGCTGCTACGAGGCGGCAAAAGCCAGCACACAGCTTACCAGCGAGAAACGTATAAATGCCAATGAGGGCTGGAACCTCGGTATGAACACATACTATCTGTCAAACCCTGGTATGGAGGTTACATACGAGTCGACGGAGAGCAAGATGACAAACTGGGATTGGGATAATCTTCCTGCCGAGGATGAGGCTATTATTGCCAAGCTTGGTGTGACAGGAAAGTTTGACCGTGCGCTTAATTTCATCCTCAACGAGCATACACGTGAGCTTGTCGGCGAGTTCACACGTTGGGAGCACCTCTCACGCACAAAGACACTTGAGACACGTGCTGTGAAGTTTAATAAGGACGTTAATTCTTTCAACAAGAACAAACACTACGTGCGTCCTATTCCACAGACCTTCCTCAACCAGATGCAGAACTCAGACGGATCTAACCTGACTGACGAGCAGAAGGCTGAATGGCAAAACCCTGGTTACGAGTAATCTTCAATAATAGACATATACGTTTGATTGTGCTGAGGAGGCTGTGTCAAAATAGGCACAGCCTCTTTTTTGCTACGTCTGGCCATATGAGCAGGAGCTAAAAACAAGGGTGGCATATCTGATGACATGCCACCCATGACAGGTTTTCGTTAAAATAAAGTCTCTTAATTATTTCCGTAGAGCCTTTACGCCGTGAGTTGTGGGCTTTGTCGGCTTTATAGTTCCGTCGGAATTAAACCCGAGCTTGTCGATGCAGACCTCGCGGTGTATGCCAGGCTGCTTCTCGCGTGCTATGTGATTTTTGTTTATTCTGTGATAGACAATGTACCATTCGTCTTTGCCCGGTATCTGCAGCACGCTGTTGTGGGCTGTGCCGTATATTTCCTTCTCGGGGTCTTGAATAAGTATGACGGGATTTTCGGCTACAGTGATAGGGCCGAGAGGTGATGTGCTTGTTCCGTAAGCCACGTGGTAGTTTGCCGCACCGGTGTCGTCGACGCTCCAGAGGAAGTAGTATATGCCGTTGCGCTTAAACACGTATGGAGCCTCTCTGTAGGCATAGTCTTTCAGACTTCCGCCCTTAGGTGTCATCAGGGTCTCGGTCTCGGGCTTGATGCTTGTCATGTCGTCGTTAAGCTGTGCTCCGGCCATGTAGCCGTTGCCCCAATAGAGATAGAAGTTGCCGGTGTCGGGATCTTGGAACACGTCTACGTCAATCTGTTGTCCGTGGTTCTGTCCCTTGGGCCTGTGGTCTACGATAGGTTTTCCGAAGTCGGTGAAAGGTCCTTCAGGTGAGTCGCTTATGGCCACGCCTATGGCTTTTCCGTGTCCTGTCTCGCCGCTATAGTAGAAATAGTATTTGTATCCGTCGCTGGTCTTTCTCTCTATGATGGCAGGAGCCCATGCGTTGCCGCTTGCCCATTTTGTGTCTCTTGGCAGGTTCAGGTTCATGCTCTCATATTTCCACCGTGTGAGGTCGTCGCTTGAGAAGCATGTGAAATACCATCCTCCCCATCCTGGAGTTCCGTCGGTGGTGGAGTATATGTAGTAGCGTCCCGTTTTGTTGGAGTACATCACCTCTGGGTCAGCGTGGAATCCTGCAAGAATAGGGTTGCCGCTGTAGAGTTGTGTCTTGGTAGATTTCTGCGCCATTGATGGCAGTGTCATTGCTGTCAGCGCTGATAAGGCTAAAAGTCGTAGTCTCATTTTTTTTATTTATTATTTGTTACTTATTATTTGTTGGCGAGTTAATTACTATTATATGAATACTGATTAATTTCATCCTTCGCGGTAGAAGTCGAGTGCGTCTTTAATTTCCTCTGCTGTTGCGGATTGGTTTATCATTATCTCGCCCACATCGGAAAGCAGGGTGAAGTTTATGATGCCCGCCGTATTTTTCTTGTCGTGCGTCATTAGCTCAATCAATTCGTCGTAGTCATCGCACGTGATGGGCAGAGCGGGAAAGTTGGAACGTATGAATTTTACGGTCTGGCGTAATATGTCAATTGGGAAACCTGCTTTCAGGCAACTCAGGTAAAGCTCGCACACAATGCCGCATGCAACGGCGTGTCCGTGCAAAATCGGGGTCCGGCGCAAAGCCCATGACTCGAAAGCGTGCCCGAAAGTATGTCCGAGGTTTAGGGCTTTTCTTATGGCTCTCTCATGCGGGTCTATGTCTACAATGTTTTCTTTTATCTCAACCGACCTGGCAACCATCTGCTGCAGTTGGTCGTAGTCAGGATTGGCCAAGTTGAAATTCAGCAGCTCTGCAAGATGCTTGTGGTCAGAGATAAGTCCGTGTTTCAGCATCTCTGCATAACCGGAGCGGAGATTGTCTGTGTCAAGAGTTTTTAGGAAACATGTGTCGAGTATCACGTATTTTGCCTCATTGAACACTCCGACTTCATTTTTCAGTCCGTTGAAGTTTATTCCAGTTTTTCCGCCAACAGAGGCATCTACCATTGCAAGTAGGGTAGTGGGGACGTTCAGAAAGTCGATTCCCCGTTTGAATGTGGAGGCTGCAAATCCGCCGAGGTCGGTAATCATTCCGCCGCCAAGGTTTATCATGCACGAGTGTCTTGAAGCACCGCCTTCGCCAAGTTGTTTCCACACCTTGGCAAGCGAGTCGAGAGTTTTGTTGCTGTCTGTAGCACCGATAGTAATTACACTTACATTTTTTAAAGCCCTGAAGCTCATTATCAATGGAAGGCATTTCTCCTTGGTGGTCTCGTCGACAAGCACAAAAATCTTGTCGTGCTCACATTCCGAGAGCGCCACGGTTAGGTCTTTCTCCAAACTGGCCGTAATGATGATTCTCTGTTCCATAACACTTATACTATTTGTTGCAAAGATACGAAAATATCTTGATATGAGCTAATTTTCAACATCGAATTATTAGAACCTGTCTTTAGTAATTTTCAATTTTCAATGTGTCGCTTATATTGCTCACAGTTTCACAATCACCGGCTCGTGGCGCAATGCGGGAATTACCTTTTCCATCAGGTCCTTGGTCCTCATTCTCAGACTTGACGTGTTGATGCAAGGATGACACCCCACATACTCGCTTTTCAGCACGTCGCTGTCTATGAGCAGCTGCACGGCATGGCTGTGGTCGTTCATAAGTCCCAACACTGATACCGAGCCGGGAGTGATGTCAAGATATTTAAGCATTTCCTCCTCGCCTGCAAACGACAGGCGCGCAGAGTTTATCTGTGCTGACAGGTTCTTGGTCAGGAATTTCTTGTCACCAGGTATCATCAGCAGATAGAACTTTGTCTTCTGGCGGTTGCACAAAAACAGGTTCTTGCAGATTATGGCATGCTTGGTGCGGTCGTTGCTGTCCTCCGCATTAAATTCTTCAAGAGTCATTCTGCCAAAGGCTGCGTTTATGGCATCGCATACCTCCATGTTCATGGCGGGGGCATGGTCGAGACGGTCGTAATCCACTCCGATGCTGTCCAGCAGGTCGTAAACTCTCACCTCACGCTCTTCTCTCCCCGTAGTGTCTTCGGGACGTCCTTTGTATATCGTCAACATTTGTTTTTAGATATGATTTACAATTCGGCTACTGTAGGGCCGCTATAATAGCGGCCGCAGGCGGTGATAAAATTAGTTGGTACGCAAATATTCCACACGTAGAAGTTAGCATTATTGATTGCGGCCGCTATACATAGCGGCCCTACAACTTCCCTTTTTTGCTTCTAAATTATAGAAACGGGTCGAGCAATGCCAGCAGGTCTGCTTTCGGCATGGCTCCGCTCTGCCGGTAGAGCATCTCGCCTTTGCGGAACAGCATCAGTGTGGGGACAGACTGTATGCCGTATGCGGCGGCAGTGTCGTTATGCTTGTCTATGTCAACTTTAATGATGCGTATTTTGTCGCCAAGCGTTGCTTTTACCTGCTCGAGTACTGGGTGCATCATTTTGCATGGCTGGCACCATGTGGCAAAGAAATCTACCAATACGAGACCGTCGCCAGAAATTACGTCGTTGAAACTTTCCATATTCTATTTATTGTTTTATTTTTCTCATTTCTATTTTTTTTATAGCATATTTTCGCTCAATGTCACTTTATTGCCTGAACAGTTTCCCTGCAAGCTCAAGCAGCTGGGCGACTGTATTCTTGTCGGGAACAGGTATCTTTATGTGTGTCTCGCCTGTGTTTCTGTCCTCTTCAACAATGCTGTCGATAAATTCTTTTGTCGATTGTGGCGACTTGAGAATTTCGGATAATCCACTCAGGAAGGCCACTCCTTGCTCGACAATGTGTTTTGTAGACGACATGGTTTCCCTATCTGGAGAGTTGTTTGTGTGGCGTGGTGGTTGTATGTCGTTGTTCTCTGTTTGTTGTACTGCCGTGTCAGTAGCCTTACTGGTAATGTCGGCAACAATATTCTCCTCATAGTCTTCATTTTCAGCAGGGATATCCTCAAATCCGTCAGAGTCGTCGGGCTTGGTGTCTTCAATATTCTGTTCAGTCTCTTCTTTATCTATAGGAGGCTCTGACGGTGCGGTCTCAGAAGGCTTGTTTATGGTCTCGCAGAGATTGTCCATCATTTTCTTGAATCTGTTTTCTGTAGCGAAGATGGTGTCCTCACCACCGTCAAGCACTCCCTCAAACATTGACGACTTAAATCTCAGTTTTCCAAGCATCTCTTCCTCAAAAGTATTTGCCGACACAAGATTTATGACTTCTATGTTCTTAGGTTGGCCCAAACGGTATATGCGGGCTATGCGCTGTTCCAATACAGCTGGGTTCCATGGCAGGTCTATGTTGATTATGATAGATGCGGCTTGCAGATTTAGTCCTGTACAGCCAGCGTCTGTAGACAGGAACACTTTGCAGTCGGGATTATCTGTAAAGTTGTTTACAAGATCCTTGCGGGCTTTCGACGGCACGCCGCCATGCAGATAAGAATAGCCCACATTCATTTTGTCCATTTCCTTGGCTATAAGCCTTGTCATGCGCTCCCACTGACTGAAGATGACTATTTTGTCATTGCCTTCCTCTACGACATTCCGTATTATGTTCGCAACCTCGTCTACTTTGGTGTCATTGCGTGTTTTTTGGTCAATGATGTACGTGCTGTCGCATACCATGCGCATCTGTGAGAGCAAGAGGATAAGACGGTTACGGTCGGTCTCTGAGAGAAAGTGCATGCGCTCCCATTTTCTCAATATCAGTGACACTTGGAAACGGCATTCGTTGTGTATCGCCAGTTGCTCTTTGGTCATGGGCACCATGAGGTTCTTGTCCTGACGTGCTGGCATTTGCAATCTTACGGCACTCTTCTTACGGCGTATCAGATATGGTTTTAGTCTGTCGCCAATTTCGTTAAGGTGGCGGTAGCCTGCCGTTCCGCCCTTGTCGTCTGAGATAATATAACGCTCACGGAACTTGTAAAATGGAGCAAGGCAGAAATTGTCAACAAGCTCCATGACAGAATATAGCTCTTCTAACCTGTTCTCTAAAGGAGTGCCGGAGAGTATTACGGCATAGCGTGACCTGATTTTGCGTGCAGAGACGGCTATCTGGGTGTTCCAGTTTTTCAGACGTTGCACCTCGTCGATGATTAGCATGTCGCAGTCTATGCCGCCTGAGCATCTGACATCGTTGTTCATGGCGTTGTAAGAGACTATCTTGTATGTCTCGTCGCTTGTATATTGTCTTTGCCGTTGCAGACAGTTGCCTTCTATAACGAGCACGCTCTGTCCTGTAAAACGCTCTATCTCACGTTTCCACTGGTATTTCAAAGAAGTGGGGCAAAGAATCAGAACCGATGCCGCCAGTCCTTTCTTTCGCAAAAGCTCTGCCGCACCTATAGCCTGAATGGTTTTGCCAAGTCCCATCTCGTCTGCTATGATGGAACGGCCGGCTTTGACAGCAAAGCGTATGCCTTCCTCCTGATACGGGTATAGGCGGGTTTTGAGCAGTTCTGAGAAATCATCATCATTCAAAGAGTCTACCCATATTTCCCGTGCTTTTCTTTCGCGGTGTTCCAGCACGAACTCCATAGCGTCGTTATAGCAACGGAATGTGTTGTCAATAGTTTTGGCAGCTTTCAGAAAAAAATTGAAACTGTTGTAAGAGTCTTCGAGCAGCACAGCCTCCTCGTTGAAATATTTTGACGCAAGCTCACGGAAAGCGTCCTCGTTGTCGCTGCCTATACGGATACGCACACGCCGCTCGCCGTTGTAGTCAAGATATACAGATGTGTACGGCGGAATTTCTTTTCGTACATGGTGCCGCTTGTTGAACCATTGCTTTAATGCCTCAAGATGCTTGCAAGTTCCGAGGCGTGAAGTCTTGAAATCCAGACACGAGCAATAGTTCCATGGGCTTTTTGCGCCACGGTACACTACTTTGTATATCTGTTCTGTCTTGGGATTTCTCACACGGTATTCTCCTGGTGCGTTAACCTCGTCGACACAGTTTATCTGCAGCTTCTCTTCTCTTGCAATCTGTTTCCTCAGCAATATCTGCCAGGTTTGTGTGTCTAATCCTTCCGGACAGTATTGATATGGTATTTTTTTACGTTGCTTTTTCTTGGGTTTTCCGCATTCCTGTTGTTTTTGCATAATGTGATTTTTTATGGGAAGAAAGCTTGCTTTCTGTTTTCTGGGTGTATTTTATGCAAAGTTACATAATAATTCCGAATTATACCCCGGTTGTCATAAATAAAATGATTTTTCTTCAGGTGAATTTTACTCCAGCCATTTTTTATTATTACAATCATGCCATTTCCATATAGTAAATCAAGAGCAGACACTCCTTGTGCCGACTCTTGATTCCTGTTAGAGGTAATATGCCATCCTCACTTGGTTCTGGTGACCTGGTGGATTACGTTGCCTACACGGTCAATCAAGGAGACGGTGAGGACTTTTGAAGTTGCGGTGAGCATGGAAAAACCAGAACCACCATCGCAGAACACCGTACCGTCGGTGGGCGATACGTCAAGACGCGAGAGAGAACCGGAGGTGTTGACCACGTAGTCGATGCCGTTCTTGCGGATGTGCTGGAAGTTGTGGATGTGACCGCAGATGTACATATCCACTTTATGCTTGCGCAGAATAGAGCCAACCTTCGTCTGCATATCTTCGCGCTCACTACTCTGTTTGGGAGTCTGGGCATATATGGGATGATGGCCTGCCACGATGGTCCAGTCGGCATTGTCGTCACGGCTAAGTTCGTTGTCGAGCCACAGCAGCTGCGCTGCCACGTCCTGCTGGCTGGCATCGGGATATTCGACTGTGTCCTCGCGATATTTATTGATAATGGGTGTCGTGTCAATGAAAACGACCTTAACACGTGTACCATCATTATCGAAGATGCGGGAGTAGTAGCGCGATGGCATTGTCCAGCGACGGCTAATGCCAGAGTAATCTATCACGGCCTGTGTGTTGCCGCGATATTCGTGGTTGCCGAGCACAGGACACCACTCCACCTGGAGTTCGGGATGGGAATAGATGAGTTCGTAGTTGGTCATCCACAGCGGGTCGTTGACAGAGCCGATGCCGAGGCAGTGATGGGTGTCACCGAGCGCGAGAAAGGCATCCGGACCCACTGCCTCGGCGACTTTTCCCATCAGTTCTGCTATAGGTTTCTGTTCGTAATATCCATTGCGGCCGAGGTCGTTGCCAATCATCAGCTTGACATCGCCGTCCAGTTCCGTGGCCGGGGTCTGGGCCAATGCGCCCAGACCTGCTACAAGGGCCAAAATAACAGATGTGAATATTCTGCGTATCATTGTTCAGATTATTTTATGCCGAAAGCGCCAAATTGCGATTTAAGGGCGGGTGACTGATAAGATTTTCCGTTGATTACAAGACCGTCGGCGAAGCAGGGGGCCAGTGTGACCGATGCTCCGCTGAGAGCCGGTGAACCTGCCGTGAGATGGAAATCCCAATTGGAGTTATAAGCGTAGTCCGTCAGGCCGACGGCATTGATGTCGAAATTGGCGAATTGTGGATTGACAAGATTATCGGCGGTAGCTATCACGCTGTGGGTGTCGATGGCGGGATTATAGCTCTTGTGCTTGTAGTTGTAGCCCTCGTAAGCATATGCCACGTTGCTTTCTTCGGGATAAACGATAGGACTTTTCTGTGTTCCTGACACATACATGTTGTAGTCAATCACGGATTTGTCATCAAAACCGGCATCAGACGCATTGGGATTTTTGTAGTTGGGCGTCATGGCGCGGAACTTGCAGTTGACCATAAGGTTGTTGACCACGTTTGCCAGACAGTTCTTCTCCACATAAATGCAGCCGCCCTTCTCACCGTCGCGACGCCATCCGGCATTGATGATGGTGTTGTTATAGGCGTTGGCAACGGCTTGGCCGCGGGTTTCGCTCTGCCCCGAAGAAGAGAGCTTCAAACTGTTGGTGTTGGGGCTGAACATGACATTGCCCGCTATGTCGGCTTTTACACCGGCCTTGATATTGACAGCTTCGGCACCGCTATAACCGTTAGCCGCAAAGATGTTGCCTGCGATAATCGCCGAGCCTCCCATCAGGTAGATGCCGTCGCTCCAGCCGTTCCGGATTGTCGAGTTTGTGATGACATATTTGCCATTGATATTTGTCGTGGTTATCTGTGGGTAAGCGTCATCTCCGGCGGTGTATATTCCGGCTGTGGCAGCAGGGGAGCCTTCGATTACCTGACCGCCTGTGTATTCAATCACGGCGTGGTCAATCACCATCTCCTGACACGATTCGGTGGCTACAATGCCACCCCAGAGTCCGGCGAACGTGTTGGCAGCAGTACGTTTGGATTCCTCGACAGTGAAGAGGACAGGATGCTGTTCGGTGCCAAGCACATAGAGGTTACCTTTGACAATGATTTCAACAGGCGTGTGGTTTACGCCTACCCCGGCGGTGGAAACAATGACTTTCACACCCGGCTCAATAGTGAGACTCTCACCTTCAGGAATCACGAGGTGGCGGTCAAGGTTGATTTCCGTGCCGGATTTCCATGTGCCGGACACCTTCATCTCTGTTACAGTGATTTCGGTCTTTGACGAGGGTACTTCCGGCTCATCGTTGTCGCTGCACGATGCAAACGACATGGTTGCGCCAATCATGGCGATAAACATAATCTTTTTCATTTTTTTGAATTTGTAATTATTTGGTTGATTATCATAATTCTTTCCGAACAGATCTGGAACCTGTTTTACATCTTGAATCTCACTCCCAACAGGACTGTCTGACCATAACGCTCCTTACGCTCGGTCACGTTGCCACCTGTGCGCTCCACATCGGTGAGGCTGTCTGTGTGGGGTCCCTTGTGATAGTAGCGTATCATCGGTAGGTTCAGCAGATTGGTGGCTTTGAGGAAGACGGAAACTCCGCAGTGGAATGATTTTTCCGCCGAGAGTTCCATGCGGAAGTAATCGTTTTCCCAGATGTCGTTGTCATACCAGTTGCTCACATCGGCAAGCCGTCGGCTGATAAAGCTCCCGGTAAGCTGTGCGTCCCAGCCGTTACGAGTGTCCTTGAACAGGAGAGAGAGGTTTGCCACATGAGCCGCCTGGCCATAGAGGGGACGTGTCTGTCTGACGGTCTTTATTTCATTACCGTCCATAGTGCGCTTATCGGTGGTGATGCGTGAATGGGTAAAAGTGTAGTTCGCCTTTACGCCGAATTTATTGAAATATTTCAGCAAATCGAGCTCCAGTCCCATATTGTCGGCATTACCCATATTCATCGGCATATAGTAAGTATCCTGCCCCTCATTGATAAGTCCGTATTCAATCGGATTCTGTAGATGTTTGTAGAAGAGTCCGGCCATGAATTGTTCCGAAGCCTTCGGGAAGAACTCCCACCGCAGGTCGATGTTGTCGGCCACAGTGTGTTTCAGCGCTGGATTGCCTTTCTCCTTGTATTCTTCATTGATGATGCTGTAAGGGACAATCTCGAAGAAACTGGGGCGGTTGATGGCACGGGCATAGCTGAACCGGAGATTCATGCGGTCGGCCAGTATCCGTTTGATATGCAGACTCGGCAGACAGTCGGTGTATTTCTGGCGACCTGTGGGGTCAACATCTCGCGGAAATTTCAAGGAATAGCCCTGATTGGTGTTTTCGATGCGCAATCCGGCTATCACCTCCCACTTGGACTGTGTTAGTTTGACCATCCCATATCCGGCAGTCACTTTCTCGTCGGCATCATAATTAAGAGGATCGCCCACGTTGCCAAACTTGCGGGGCGTGATAAGTATGCCGTCAAAGTTGTCCCAGTCTTCCCCGAACACCTGGACATGACCGGTGCCGGTGGCGGAGTCGAAAGTATACTCGTTGAAAAAGCTGTCACGCTTCTTGTTGCGGTACATGCCGCCGAGCGAGAAATCCCAATGGCCGAGATGATAACCGAGGTCAAGATAGCCGGCCCAATCACGGTCGGAGTTGTGTTCCCACCGGCGCACAGCAGCCTTGCTTGTAGCAAGGTGATTGCCTTGGATATAAACTGTGGCATTGTCGGGGGTGCGGTTGGTGGCATTGGAAAATACGCCTTTCCAGTCTATCCGGAATCTGTCGCTGAGAAACAGATGTGTGCCTCGCAGTGTGGAATTAAAAATCCCCTGACGGTTCCACCGCATACGCACGGAGGCTGTCTTATCGTCTTCTGCCAGACGTGTCTGCTCGTTGGTCATTGCAAGCCATCCGTTGTACCATGACAGTTTATGCTGCGGTGAAAACACATAGTCGAGTTTACCGTGTATGGCAAGCCGCTGGCGATTGTCGGAATATTCTCTTCGCTCCACTCCGTTGGTCATATATGAGGAACGGTAATACCAGTCACTATTTTTGCCACGGTTGATATTTTGGTAACTAACCGATGCGATCACGCCAAAACGGTCATTGAAAAACCTGTCTCCGTATGACACTCCGGTGAGGAGGTCGGGCAAGGGACGTGAACTCTTTTGGCGCAAATTATCATTAGTGAAATCACCCTCACTCACGCTATAGTTGCCCGTGATGCCTTTTATCTCGTTGGGAGAGTGACGTCGGATTGCACTGTGATTGAAGGACAGGAAATCACGGTCGAAATACAGGGCATTATAGCCGGTAGTGATACCGACATTGAATAACCGATGCGAGGGAGCGTCTTTCATCACAAGGTTTACAGCCCCGCCTATGCCGTCACCCTCAAGATTGGCCATCATCGATTTTGACACTTCAATGCGGTCAAGGATCTCCGACGGGAACATATCGAGCGGCACAAAGCGGTTCTTGTTGTCGGGACTCGGAATTTTCACACCATTGACAAGGGTATAGTTGTATCGTTTGTCCATTCCGCGGAGTATAGCATACTGGCCCTCACCGGATGAATTGCGTTCAGTGGTCACACCCGACATTTTCTGAATGATATTGCCCACAGTGACATCCGGCGAAAGTTCCATGGCTCGTGCGCTCATCACGTTCACGACATTCATTGACTGCCGTTCGATCATCCGAGCACCGGTTTCAATGTTACCCACCGAGGCGGTCACTACCACTTCAGATAGTTCGGCGGATGATTCTTTCATCCTGATTGTCAGATGCGCGGGTATTGGACTTTTGATCACTTGAGTATCATAGCCCAGATAAGAGCACACCAACGTGGGGGTACTGACATTGGTAGAGAGTTTGAAAGTTCCGTCAAGTCCAGTGGTAGTGCTTGACTTAGGTGCCTGTTCCACATATATGGCGGCACCTATCAGCATCTCTCCGGTAGAGGCGTCAATCACCACGCCCGTTATATCCCGGCCGAATGTCGGAATGAGCGAGAAGATACTGATCATAAACAGTGTGATACGTTTCATACATTTATTATCTGGTTTCACGCTGCAAAATTACCGGAAACTTATTTCAACTACATTTCACACATATTAAAGAAATATGAAAAAGCTCAATGCCTTATTTTACATATTTACTAAATTTATAACACCTTATTTTACATATCTTATTATCCTTTCATTCGACTTCTTACACAATCCATATACATTTCTCTTTTAAAGAGACTCTATTCTTATTTCTAAGTTATATGCTTTGGCTGCAAATTTTCCATTATTTCTTACACTCTTCCAAGATAAAAATAGGGGCATTTTTTACATTTTCCCAAGGTTTAAGCATACTAAATCAGACAAGAAGAAAAGTGGAAAACTTTTCAATGCCACTGAAAATTTCTTTTCCCTCTTGGGTGTTTGTATTATCTTTGTGCCAGATAGGAACAAAAGAGACAGATATGGGGGCTATACGAAGAACCATGCAATCTGAAATAGAGAAGCGCATCAGGTCGCAGAATGTAATGTTACTCTTTGGAGCACGAAGAGTTGGGAAAACCGTTTTGCTAAGACAAATAGTCGATGAATGACAAAATGGAAAGACGCTCTTGCTCAACGGAGAAAGCATGGATACCACAACATTCTCAAAAGATTCATGACCAGCTGCGGCTCATAGCATGGCTGGTGGGCAGCGAGGTGTCGCTCGACGAACTCGGCAGACAGCTGTCACTCAGCTGCAACACCGTGGAGCGGTATCTTGACCTGCTGCAAAAGGTCTTCGTGATATACACAGGCTTGGAGGATTTTCACGCAATCTGCGCAAGGAGGTGTCAAAAGCATCGAAATGGTATTTCCAAGACAACGGCATACGTAATGCTGTGTTGCGCGACTTCCGTCCTTACAACGAACGTACGGAGGCATAGCGGGGTGCTTTGTGGGAGAACTTTATCATAAGCGAACGGAAAAAAAAATCTGAACCACCGCATGGGACTCAATTTCTATTTTTGGCGTACATACAACAATCAGGAAATATACCTCATAGAAGAGAACGGGCAAGGCATAGAAGCATTCGAGATTAAGACAGGAAAGAAGATGCCCAAGGTGCCGCGCCCTTTCGCCGAAAGTTACCATAATGCTCCTTTCTCCTACATCAATCGTGAAAACTATCTCGATTTCATCCTATAGTTTTTTCTTTCCAGGAATATCCAGGAGATTGGTTGCCCGTTTCTCACATGCCTCCTTCATCATATAGAAGGCGAAATCCTCGAAAATCCTGTAGTCACGATTCTGGTTTGCAGATGCCAATGTAGTTTTAGCAACCGGTTTGCTTCCAATACCAAGAAACTTACACTTGGAATGATGGGCTTCCAATGCTACTACAACATCTCTCAGACTTTCACGATTTGAGAGTTGACCAAACATCATTGCAAGTAGCTGGTTCCAACATGAAAAGCGTTTTACGTATTTATTGCCATCATACTTGCGGGCAAGATAGTTGAAGTGGTTTCTGTCCAAATGACCTACCAGCTGAGAGAAAACGTATTGACCTTGATTCATTGCTGTCTGTTGAATTAGACCGCAAAGATACAAATTCAAAACCGTTGACTCTCAAAATCGCACGTAAAAGACTATAATTCAATTATTTCAAAGACCGATTAGTCCACTTTAACGGGACAGTAGTGATTCTTCCTAATTTATCTATAATAACCGTTTATTTCCATTTAACAACATTCATAATCTTCTCGTATATCTCCACAGCCTCTTTCTTATTCAATCCTGCTTTTACGGCAACAGCGAAAAGGTCATTTTCTGAAGGCTCAATACTGTCGTTGATTGATGTGGTGCGAAAGCCATTGATACCGTCACTTGGCAACAGATCGTATGCCGGAGCAAAGCGCCATTCATCATTACGATAAATAAAGGCAAAGTTCTTAGCATGATCATCTTTATTCTCTATCAAATAATTGAATACCATCAGACGGTACACTTTCCACATTTCTGCCACGCTATGAGTTAAAGTGGCACAAACCTTAAAAATATGTATATAATCAATGCTTGGCAAACGATAGTCTGCGCCTATAAGCCCAGCCATGCTTACCACATGTAGTTTTCCTTTGGAACTTCTGTCAAATCGCTCTACACCGAAATATTTATCCTCGAAGAGTCGTGTCATAGGCATCTCTATGCCACATTCCTTAGCAAGAAGTGAATATCGGTACTCTTCCGCTCCAATCCGCTTGGGGTCTCTCTTAGCCCGAAACTTAACCAACCATTCCCTTCCGTCATATTTGGTAAAAATCTTAGGACGCGCGCCACCCGATGAGCCGCCTCTATATTGGAACTCTTCTATCCCCTCACCGGTATAGTCGTCGCTGTCAAGAATACGCTTGGCCTCCAATGCCAACTTCTCAAAATCGGCATACTCTTGTCTTGACACTACGCTTCTGTCAGGACGAAACTCCAAAGCGCCTCTTCCGGTAGAGCCAACCAAGGCAAGGCGGTCGAGCAACGAAAGTGTGTGGGGGGTTATACCATTAAGCTGCAAATACCTGTCAAGGACAAGCAATCCCCATCCGTCAGGCAGACAATCATCAAAGACACCGAAGCCGCCGTCAAACGGACTGGGCTTTGCTATGAATACGCCACTCTTCAGAGGCAGTTCAAACGGTGAGATGGAGAATCCGCGATTCAGCCAATCTGCAGAATACTCGAATGCACAAAGTTTGTCTTTGGTAAGGGCCAACCGTCCTACCTGCCTTTTATCATAGATGACTTCTATTTGATTTATGCTATTCATTTTTCTTCCCTCTTTTACGTGTGACTTTTTGTTCGTTCAATACGTCATCAAGCGACTGATATTGTTTTTGTGTAAAAAGTACATCAAAGTCAGACGTGGCATTCAAAGCCATTCCCACTTGGAGCAGTCCTCTCAGCGAAATCTCACCCGTTTGTTCAAATCTCCGATAAGTGGCAAATTTTACACCAGCTCTTGTTGCCAAGCCTTCTTGTGTCAAGTTCAATTCCAATCTTCTTGCCTTAACTCTTGATGCTATTTGCAAGGATATCTCACTTGGAGTGTTAAATGCTATTATGTTGTTCATATTCATGCAAACCACCTGTGAAAGAATAAAATATTATTTGTTACAAAGTTAGGAATAATATTACATAAAGCAAAATAAAAAGTACATTTTTAATATTTTTTATTTTACGTCTCTTTAGTTCCTTCTTCCGTCATGACTCGGCATAGCCCTAACAAGTTTGGCTCTGCTCTCGCTATTCCGTCAGTTGGCTTTTTGCCTTCTTCCGTCATAACTCGGCATAGCCCAAACAAGTTTGGCTCTGCTCTCGATCTTAGAGGGGTTCAGTCAAGTTTACTTCAAATCCCTTGATGCAACTTTCGTAATATCCGTCACCTGTAACACGCGGACCTGACAGGATTTCATATCCTTGTGAGGACAGGAGCGAAGTTATGCGGTCTACCTCCTCACGTGAGCCAAGACAGAACGAAAGATGGATAAAACCGCTGCGGTAAACAGGGTTGTTTGCAACCTCCACCTCCGGTCTGCTCATTATTTCCAGTCTTCCACCATCGGGAAATGTGAGAAAGTATGTCCGCAGTCCCGTCCGCGGATTATGATACTGCTCATTTGATGTGGCACCGAAGAACTCCGTGAAGAACTTTCTCGCCCCCTCCAAGTTTACGACATACATCGCTATATGGTCTATTTTAATCATATTATTTATATTTCCTTGTCTTTTGTTATATGCATGGCTTGATAGTCCTCCTTTGTCATGACATAGAAATGTTCAGTCCGCTTATCTCCAAGCGGAGATACGATGTCCTTGTTTGTATGATGAAATTTGAAGCCACACTTTTCAATAACCCGTTTCGATTTTGTATTCCCCTCATAATATCCGCACCAAGCGGCATCAAGGTGTAGGTAGTTGAAGCATCTTTCTAACAAGGCCTTGACAGCCTCGGGAATGAGACCTTGTCCCCAATAGGGCTTGCCTATCCAGTAACCTATCTCCGCTTCGTTTTGTTTCATCTCTGCAGAGTGAAGACCTTCGGAAAACATTATTCCACAACTGCCGACTGGCTCACCGGTAGCTTTCAACACAACTGCATAAGTTTCAGGGGCAGCGAATACAGTCCGGATAATCTCCCGGCTGTTTTCCACCGACGTGTGGGGAGGCCATCCGGCTATGGGACCGATGTCCTGGTCGCTTGCGTATTTGAACATTGCCTCGGCGTCCGATTCCTCCCAAGGCCGGAGAATTAGTCTTTTTGTCTCAATCATTTTATTATCTGTTCAAGTTCTTCGTTTTTAAACATTGTCAGAGTAAACTCCACAAGCTGATAATCTGCAATGTCATTTTTTTGTAAATGAATGTATCTCTATCAGATTTTGCTTTGTTGTTTCTTTATGGTCTGACATTTGCGCTTTGCCATTTCCTCTGCAAATTTCTCTTCGCCGTGCTCCCTGATGTAGCGGATACACGCAGGACGGTCCGAACGGAACAGAAAAGCGAAAATCTTTCCGATGAAATTGGAATAAGTCTTACACTTAGTCACATCCTTGCCGCATTCAGCGCAGGAATGATAACCATGCTGGTGGACACAAGTCCTGATTTTGCACCATGAAGCCTTTTCGTTAATATGGCAACCGGGACACTTCTCTGCAAGATACTTACGGCATGCGCCGCAGTAAAGACCGCACGCTGCTATAAGTTGTTTATCGGATTTGATATTTTTCATAATTCTTTTTTTTTACAACATAAATTTTAAATATATCAACTGTTTTCATCAAAGCCGGGCCAAGGCATGTCCTGCATGCGCCAAGAGCAAGCCCAAGGCAAATGAGAGGACTGCATAGAGGAAGGGTATCCAGAAGCGGGAGTCGTTCAGCAGCAGGTAGTTCTCGTGAGCGAACGTAGAGAATGTGGTGAATCCTCCACAGAAGCCTGTGATGAGCAGCATCTTCATCTGCGGAGAAAGGCTCACGCCCCGTTCCGTGAGCCCAAACAGAAGGCCTATCAGCAGGCAACCCGCGAGATTGACGGCAAATGTGCCCCAGGGAAACACGCCTGTGCTATGCTCCGTCACAATCTTACTTACCAAGAAACGACAGCCGCCACCGACGGCACTGCCCAGCATCACATATAAAAGATTTGTCCACATTGCTTACTTTAATATTTAATCTGACTGCTGACCGTCGTGAGCTTTCCATGCACATTCTGTCAACTCCATATTTGTGAATACCGCTTTAAACGAAGACTCCTCAGGAGAGCAGGCATAAATGCCAAACTGAACTTTCCCTCCACCTTTATGCAGATGGCAAATACGCATCTGACTGAATGCCTTACCATCCCGTGAGCATTCAATACAATAGTCGTCCTCACGACGTGAAAGACGATACCACATGGTCTTCACTTTGGAATCGATGGCCGTTGTGGCCCAGTCGGAATAACCGTTGTTGGTCACTACGCTTCCGAGATGTTGAAACTCCTCGTTCTCGTACTCCACACTTCCTTTCAGCCAGTTCTCGCTGTCAAGGTGAAGAACCACTCCACATTGGTCGAAGCGATGATGACTCTCTGAGAAGTCGGTCTTTACGATAAAGCTGAAAAATTTCTCTTCTGTCTCCATCTGGAACACCGGCGCGTTGTCATTTTGAAAATGATAGTATGTCCGTTGCCAGAGGTCGGTTTTTGGCTTGGTGATTACCTCAATAGTATCTCCTTTAATTACGCAGCTTTCAGGCTGACGGGTCCATGCAAATTTGTTGATGTCAAGCGTTACAGTCTTGTCTGTTGATACCATTTTTTCTTGTTGCTTTATATTGTTGTTGCTACATGGCCTTCATTATACACGCATAGCAATAAATAGGAAATTTTCATTTATGTTATGAGTCTTTTTCACAAATGTAATGTTCTTGTTTTTATAAACTTCACGACAGCGTCAAGCACTTCGGGAGAAATAGTTTCACGAATCTCGCCATACTCCGCCATCTCACCTGTAACCGCATGTTGCATCAGATGATTAAGCTCCGGCATCAGCATTGTCTTGGCTTGCGGAACAAGTTCCTTTATTACATTCAGATTATCAGAGTACACCTGGGTATCTTTTTCCCCATTAATGGCTAACACGGGACATTTCACCTTTTCCATATACTCTCGAGGGTTTAAAGTTAGGAAAGTGTCAAACCACGGGCCACGTGTCTGCTGAGACATTTTCAACGACTGAGCAACCAGCTGAGGCACTTCCAGATTATTGTTGGCGGCAAGGGCGTCTATGTCAATGAGACTCGATGCTCCGTTCTGTACTTGTTCGGCAATTGTGTCAAATACCAATTCTATTAGTTTCAAACTATTTGCTTTTGCTGCATCCGGCAATTTGAGTATATCCAAACTATGCTTGTTCTGTCTCATCATAGTCTCCTTGCCGGAAATTGCCATGCCTGCCAACGAAATAAGAAAGTCTGCTTTATCTTCCGCGCCAATCATGAATGCTATTGTGCCACCTTCTGAATGACCAAGGACTCCAACATTGCCTATGCAAGCCACGGAGCGCAAGAACTTAATACCACTTATTGCATCATCCTTGAATGTAAAGGTTGAGGAAGTAATGAAATCACCTGTAGATTTGCCCGTGCCGCGGTCGTCATAGCGTAGGGAAGCTATACCATTGCGGGCAAGACAGTCTGCTATGACGGCAAAAGGCTTATGGTCTATCAACTCCTCGTCACGGTTCTGCGGACCGCTTCCCGTAACCATTACTACAGCCGGCATTTTCCTGCTCTGCGCATTGAGAGGCAGGGTAAGTGTCGCACTCATTACCGCACCGTCGGGAGCGGTGAACGTGGTGTCAATGACACTATATGGAAACGGTGGCTTGGGTGTCTGCGGACGGCGTTCTTCTATCGGGCTGTCAGGCGTTAAGTCGAGTGGAAACTCAAAGCCATGCTGTTTGAAACGCCCCTTAATAACCCCGGTTGATATTTTACCTGTATATGAAACTCCTATAGCATTACAGGTGAGTGATATAGAGTCGGCAGTAAAAAGGATGACCTCAGTCGGTATGCCCTTTGCTCCCTGCGATGGAGAGTCAAGAGTGCATTGTTTCTCTCCCGATGCGGTTTCTGAGAAGTTGAACACCAGCGGCAGCTTCATCTGTCCTAAATCGAGCTCTCCGCGCCATGATCCGCTCTGACCGTAAACATTGATTGCCGACAATATCAAGGTGGCAAACAATGCCAAAAAACATTTCTTCTCATAATATTTGTTTTATTATGGTTTCGTCTCATATCACCAATCTGTTTTTCTTATGACACGGCATGGATTTCCGACAGCCAGCGAACCGGCGGGAATGTCTTTGCTGACCACGCTGCCTGCTCCGATAACTGCATTGTTGCCAATGGTTACTCCCGGCAATATGGTTACACTGCCGCCTATCCACACGTTGTCGCCAATGGTTATAGGCTCAGCCCATTCTACGCCCGTGTTGCGCTCTTCAGGATTAAGCGGATGGCATGCTGTGTACATACTCACGTTTGGACCAATGAAGACATTGTCGCCTATGCGCACCTCGCCCTCATCGAGTATCGTAAGATTAAAATTAGCGAAGAAGTTTTCGCCTATGTAGACGTTGCAGCCATAGTCGCAGCGGAAAGGCTGATTGATATGGAATTTCTCGCCACAGCTGCCCAACAAATTGCGGATTATCTCCTCACGCCTCTTTTCCTCTGACGGGCGCAGACTGTTATATTCCCAAAGCAAATCACGTGTGTTTTCTAACCTACGCAGAAACTCTGGATGCAAAGCCTCATAAACCTCGCCACGAAGCATTTTCTGCCACTCTTGCTCAAATTCGTTTATATTCTCCATAATCTGTTTTTATTTTATTCTTACAAACATGTCTTTTGTGTTGATGGTCATCTTTTTGAACTTAGTGAAAAAGTCCATACCGAGGTTGCCGTATCTGGCACTTGATATACCTTCGTCTTCTGTAGATACAAATATCTCTGGAAATTTATACATTATGCCACCTATAGATACAGGAAAATTCTTTAGCTTGAAAGCTTTGCAGATTTGAACTCCTCCCGCACCGGCACCTCTGAGAGTGTCAGGCTCGCAATTAGATCTTATATATTCCTTATGGTTGGCAAAATATTTAAAACCTATGTTGCTGTTTCCTGCACCCGTATCAAGACCAACTGGCACCGTGTCGCCATTGAGACTAACCTCTACTTCAAATATCCCATTACCGTTACCGGCAAGATTTTGTTTCTCGCTTTTTGTAAGGACAAAAGGCGTATACGGCACAAATATTTCCTTGTTTGCAAAATCAATCTGCACCTCTTTTGCCGCATTCATAAACTCCACCCCGATAACAGTCTCAAGATGACGCATGTATACATCAATGCTGTCAACGCCGCTGCTTATGTCCATTACGATAAACGGAACATTTCTCATTATAATGTCTCCCATGCAGAGCTTGTCTGCTATGGCTTTGCGCCCTTGCTGTATGCCAAACCCCTTCGCCTTAGTGTTGATGTCAAGCATACGAAGTCCTAATTTTGCGGCTGTCTTCTCACTGACTATGTTTGCGCCAGCTCCGGTGTCGAAGACCATATCCTGCTGTTTGCCGTTAATCTCTCCTGGGATTGTTATTGTTGTTGATCTCTTACGTTGTGGTCCTATAGAGTCTATTCTGAAAGGAATGCGGGCGCCTTTCTCAGGAATGCAGATGCTGTTGATGTTGCCAATCTTTGCATACTCACGGCATTCGCTCAGCCTCTCACGAAACATGACAAGACTGCTGTCTCCAATATGTGGGGTAAGGGTTGTTATTAGTTTATCCAGCATTTGCGCCGCCTCGTCATATTTCCCAAGTTTGCCCATGTCCAAACTCTTCAGGTAAAGCATAGACATGACATTGCTGATGCCAATCTCCTGCTGATGGTTCTTCACCAGGCTGTCAATAGCGTTACAAGCCTCTTGCGGCTTGTTGAAATTGTGGGCAAGAATGCTCTCCGCAAAACATTTTATCATTGGACTCAAAGAGTCTTTACTGGCCTCGTATGTGCGGCGTAGCTCAAATGTATTGCCGCCGTTAAGGGCGTTGCCTACTAATACGTCGCGCTTTGACTGGGCGGCTATGTGGCCAACGGTGCAAAGCAATGTTATGATACAAATTAAAAATCTTTTCATGTAAATTATATTTTTGTGGGATTGTCTGTCTTCTTTTGCAGGATGTAGGGAAAACGTGCGGCATGTGCGCCGTCCGTCAATGTGGTTTTTTCAAGTCGGGCAACAGACATGTCACAAGTCCTATCAGCGGCATGTAGGCACAGACGTTATATACAGCAGCAATGCCGTATTCGTCGGCAAAGTTGCCAAGCACGGCAGATGCTATTCCCGCTATGCCGAAGGCGAAACCGAAGAACAGTCCGGATACAAGTCCGAGATTGTAGGGCAGAAGCTCTTGGGCATAGAGCAGAATGGCAGGGAATGCAGATGATATTATCAGGCCTACACAGAAACTGAGAACTATGGTAAGCTCAAATCCCACGTGCGGCATTAGCAGTGAGAACGGTGCCGTGCCGAGAATGGAAATCCATATCACATATTTGCGCCCGATTTTGTCGCCTGCAGGCCCGCCAATCATTGTCCCTATTGCTGTTGCGGCAAGGAATACAAAAAGGCAAACTTGTGATGTCTGCACCGATACGCCAAACTTCTCAATCAGATAGAAAGTGTAGTAGCTGTTGAGGCTTGCCATATAGATGTATTTTGAGAATATCAGCACCAGCAACACACCGATTGAGAATATAGTCAGCGGCATAGACAGCGGCCGCCTGCTCTGCACTTTCATCTGCAGGTGCTCTGTCTTCATCTTGCTGATGAAGCTCTTAAACCATTTGTCAACGGGAATGCTGACTATATATGCCGCAATAGAGAACAGCAAAAACCACAGGATGTTTGTTCTGCCGTATGGGGCGACAATAAGAGCGACAAGCAGCGGACCTGTTGCCGAGCCGATGTTGCCGCCAACTTGGAATGTGCTTTGAGCCAGTCCTCGTTTTCCTCCCGATGCCAACGAAGCTATCCTGGATGCTTCTGGATGAAGAATGGATGAGCCGAGACCGATGATAAACACAGAGCATAAAACAAGATAGATGTTTGTGGCGTATGCCAAACCTATGAGACCTGCCATTGTGAATGTGGTGGCAAACGGAAGGCTGTAGGCGCATGGCCGTTTGTCGAAAACGAGTCCTACTAAAGGCTGAAACACCGATGCCGCCAACTGATATATCAGAGTTATAATTCCAATCTCGGAGAACGACAGCTGCAAGTCGTTTTTCAATATAGGATATGATGCCGATAGCACAGCCTGCAGCAGGTCGTTGAGCATGTGCGCGCAGCCTAATGCCACAAGCACGGTCATAGCCACATTGGTTGTTTTGTTATTTATATTGTCCATTTGAGTTTAAAACTATTTTATTAGCTTTAGTGCAAAGGTAGCCATTTTATTTGAAACATGATTATTTCAAATAAACTCATTTTATTTTTCTTTCTACATTTCAACCTTTGTAGGGTAGGGGGATTGAAACAAAAAAGGCTGAGTTCCTCGCTTGGAAGAACTCAGCCCTCATAATTTACTTCTAAA
>CABSIA010000028.1 GCA_902477645.1 uncultured Prevotella sp.
TCCCTTGCGGCCGCTATGAATAGCGGCCCTACAAGTCAAATCCGCTGAACAAATCCGGCTCCACGCGCCACGTCCGCCTCTTCACCTTCCTCATATCGCTGAGCTGACAAAGCATGACTTTCTTTTCCTCGCTAAGCTCGCCGCGCCTTATCTTCTTCATGTTGTATTTCCACCAGTTCAGCAAGCCCCGGTCTTCCACCTTATGCTTGTCGGGCAACTGATGGTGCCCGGCGATGAAAACTTTCATCGCCTCATAGTTTCTCTGCCAATTTTTCTCCGCTGTAGTTTTTGCTGTTTCCATAAGCTGTCATGTTTTTACAAGTAAGGCCAACGCAATTTTCGGGTAGCCCGGTTTTTTCTTTTTGCGGCAAAATTACAGGAATATATTAACACGGCCAAACAAGTGCCTGTTTTCGTATAAAAAAACGCAAGCGGCTTCATTGGCCATCGAAGCCGCATGCGATGGCCATCGAAGCCGCTTGCGATGGCTGATGAGGCCGCATGCAGGTTAATAAATGCAAAATCCGGCACCACAGTGTTAACATTGCCTAATTATCGGGGGGAGTAAATTGACTACTCGTTTTTTTTGTACTTTTGTATGGCAAATATCCACACATGTGTGGAATTCTCTAAAAATAGTCCACAAGGGATATTTTTGCATATTCTGCAACTGACATTTTGCAACTTAACATATCATAATAACAAACGGCATGGAAAATTCAAATCGTAACGATATGAACAACTCAGAAGACACAAGGAGAGACTACGAGTCGCCAGCCACAAACCTGACACGGGTGAAAATGGAAGGATACCTGTGCGGGTCGGTAAACATCACCAACCCTGAAGAAGACTATGGAAAAATTCAGGAACAGCAGACCAATACGAACTTCGGCATCGAAGAGGGCACAGGCGGTGACTGGGAGACTGGCGTATGGAACAACCAACAAAATTAATAACCTCTCAACTAATTAACGACATTTAAGTAAAGACATCCAAGATCATGAAAAAATTATATTATGCATTCTTTGCAGCCGCTTTGACGGCATCATGCTCAGATGACGACACTGCCACACAGCATAAGCCTTTGAACCCGGGTTCAGAAGTGAGTTTCAATCTGCGCCTTACAGAATCTGATCTTTCTACACGAACCGTCTATGGGGATGAGAATACAAACAACGCTTTCCCTATCTATTGGGTTAAAGGAGACCAGGTGGCAATGGCCGCACCAGGTGCCGCTGTCGAAACAGCAACCTACACCATTGATGTTGAAAATGCGAATCAGAACTTTGCCACCTCGATGACGAAAGTTGGCGATGCAGGCATTCAGTGGGGGACAGAGCTTCCACAGAATTTCTATTCGGTATATCCTTACAAATACACCGACATAGACGGTACAACGATTGAGAACAAATTCACCATCAACGGCAAAGAGGCTGTAGCCAATCTGCATATACGGCAGACTCAGCGGCAGATGTTTACTTACGATAAGGCAACAAAAACATGGAAGGGAACACCAGTCGGCGAGCAGGGAATGAAATATCCAGATGCCATAATGTATGCACAGAAGCAGATGAGCGTGAGCGAAGAGGTTGCTCTCCGCTATATACCTTTCACAACAGCATTCAACATCACACTCAAAGGATTGGATTACGTTGGAGAAACGACTGATCCTATCGTAATTCAGGAAGTTATTATTGAGGCGCCAGAGAACGTAAAACTCGTAGGTGACTTTACAGCCACATTCAATCAGGATGCCACTTCGGTACCAGAAGTAGGTAACATAACCAATGCGTCAAACATCATCCAAATTCCATGCATGGGTGATAAGACCAAATATCTGCACCCATCATTAGGAGACGCTATAAATTTCAACGTGTTTGCCATTCCAAACAATAAAGAAGATATCAAAGTTACTGCCGACTGGAAGCTACATGTTGTTACCAACTACAAGACATATACCCGTAAACTTACTCCTACAAATGCGAGTTCAGGCCAGCTTATAGCAGGACAGGTACACAAGCTCAAAATGCCACAAATTCACATTGACGATGCAGATATCAAGCTCACTCTTTCCTCATGGATGAAGTCTATTCCGCGCAATGTGTATATCACAGATATCTCGCTGCCGGGAGCTTGGTATTCACGACAGGCACAATACCAAGGAAATAGTGACGGAACAGAGGTTAAAGATAATGGCACTAATACAGGATGGAAAATCCAAGATCTTTGGGACAAAGGCGTAAGAGCATTCTCGGTAGAGACACGTTCTTCACATAGTGGCGGATTACTTCCAACATATCCATATGCTCCTAATTCCGTTGTAATTTCTGGTACAGGAAACAACCTGCCAAACGGGAGCATATCTAATCCCGAGGATTATTATAGAAATGGCACAGACGTTTCTGACGTTATGGGAGCTTTGTGTGATGCCTTAGCTGGTGCTGATGGAACAAGAGAGATAAGTTCCGGTTATGCAGTACTGATGATTTCGTATGCCGATGGCGGAGATGGTGGGCACAGGTCACAAGACTATGCTTATTGGTTAGAAGGATTATACAATTCATATAACAGCCTGACTTCTGCGCAAAAAGCAAGAGTATATGGCTCTCAAGGTGAAACGTTAGGTCCTAATACCACCATTGGTGATGTGCAGGGCAAACTCATTATCCAAGTCAATGTGGCATCTGGACTGCCCGGAGGTAGCATTACCATTGGTGAGTATAATAATAAAAATCTTAGCCTGCCCGCCTTGTTTACGTATGTCAACCGCAAGCGTCCAACAGGAACCGCACCTATTTCCGAAATGCATTGGAAGAGATGGGAAGACAGCTATATGAGAAATGCTGTAGACAAGATTGAAGATCATGAAGACCCCACGTATGTATATAATAAATTGGACGAGGTATTGCAGTCTGGAACATTTTATTGCAATTACTCAATGGCTAACCGTACCCAACCCAATACTGGGACTGCCGAAGATTTGCCCACTTACGATACCCGTTGGACAACACTTAGCCGAATTCTCCGCAACAGTTCTATGGCATTAAGCCTAAACAGACACAACCTTTGGTCCATATTTGCAGCCGGAGGTACGCAGGCTGTCAACTCTACCGATGACACATCTGCAAGTAACGCTCTGACATTTGCCTCCACCATGAACGATTGGGTTCTTAAACAGCTTAATACAAGAATAGCCGACGGCAACTATGGACCGTTTGGCCTTGTGTTCTGCAACTATATTGCTAACACCGCAGGTTCTGTTAACGGCAACGACATCATTGCTCGCATCCTGCGCATGAACCAGCTGTTCCGCCTCAGCCGTGACGAGAACAAGCCAGAGTGGCCAGACAACGGCAGCGGAATATCCACACCGTCAGCAGCGAGCTATTCATCCACCCTTTCCAAGGATGCCAACGGATGGAACGCTTACTAATCAAGAAAGAAATATCATATCCGTAGACGTAGACCGGAGATGTGGCGGAGGGTCATCCTCTGCCTGCTCCGGTTTATAATTTTATTGAACCTGTAGGGCCGCTATACATAGCGGCCCTACAGGATTAACCAGAAAAACTAACCATAAATTCTAAACCATATCTATGAGACCATTAAAAAACATGGCGGCGTGGGCAGCCTTGCTTCTTGCTTTTTGTGGATGCAGTTCCGACGACATGGCCACAAAAAACACCAGACAGACAGTGATAAACGCCACAATGGAAAACACACAGCACGGGACACGAACCTGCGTGGACCCGGACACATACAATGTCGAAGGCTTCGTTGGCCTGCTATGGACCAAGGACGACGCCATAGGCGTGTTCAGCGAGACGGATGCCAACGCAAGGTTCGGCAACTCATCATCAGCGTCAAGCCCCAAGACCGATTTCAGCGGACAGATTGCCGGCACCCCACTATATGCCTACTATCCATACTCTGAGGCAAATGCGGGACGCAAAGCCACAGAACTGACAGGCGAGATACACGCCGTGCAGCAGTACGAGTATGCCACAGGGCTGCTCAGCGACGACTACAAAATCGGCGTGCCAGAGACAGGCTCAACCTCACGTTTCTCATTTAAGCACCTCTTCTCTCTGCTGAAAATGGACATCGACGCCACGGCCACCTCTGCCGAGGGCGAGAGACTTGACTACGTGCAGCTGGACGTAACCGCACCCGACGGTGCGGAACGCACAATAGCAGGCACATTCAATTTTGACGCTACAGGAGCCTCCCCGACAGCCTACTCTAACGTGGCAGAGGGTTCCGCATCAATAAAAATGGAATGGACAGACACACCGGCACTGGAGCAGAACAAGAGACTGGCCGGATTCATAACAGCCATTCCCGACATACATGCCGGCGACAAATTTACCATCAAGGTAGTAACCAACAAGCGAATTATGTCGTACGAGGTCAGCTGCCGCCTGGACTTTCACGGGGGCTATGTATACAACTTCCCTATAGAGCTTGCCAAATATGAGGGCAAAGCAGAATACGGATGGACAGAGGAACTGCGTAGCGACATAGAGTATGACGTACAGAGCGGCACCTTCAAGTGTGCGTCGATGAATGTAGACGGACTGCCGCAGAAGATAAACGGGATAACCATAAACGGCGACGGCCCAGGCTCTGAGGGCACAAAGGTGATAAGCCAGGCCATCGCCAATGCCGGATGGGACTTCTTCGCAGTGAGCGAGGACTTTGCCTACGACACAGAGCTGCGCTCTGCCCTCTCTGCCTACGGGGTGGGCACATACCGCGGAAGTATAAGTGCGGAGCAACTGATTAAAAAGGCCGACACCGACGGCATGAACTTTTTCTGGAAGAAAGACGGCCTCGCAGCCGCCAACGAGACTTTCGTTGAATACAACGACGCCGAAGGCGGACTTACAGGCGGCGCCAACACCTGCATAGCCAAGGGCTTCCGCCATTACGAGGTGACGGTGGCCGACGGTGTGATGATAGATGTATACATAACTCACATGAACACCTATTCCGGCAGCGGCAACACTGAGTCTAACGCATACGTGAAGGCTGTGCTAAGCCAGCTGCGCCAGTTGCGCGACTATGTTGTGGCAAATGTTCTGAAGAACAGACGCCCGGCCATCGTTATGGGCGACACCAACATGCGGTATACACGCCACGACATAAAGACAAATCTAATAGACGCGCTTCCTGCAGACGTGACATTCAACGACCCGTGGGTAGACTTCCACCGTGGCGGCATATTCCCGGCATGGAACACAAAATCGCTGATGATACCCAGCAAGTTTGAGGGCGACACCAAAAACGACATAGTATGCAGCGACGACCAGCGTGGCGAGGTGGTAGACAAAATCTGGTATTTTAACCATAAAAATGCGGAGGTCCAGCTCAACGCGACAGGCCTCATAAACGATGTTTCCGACAATTTCACGGCATCCACCTCCAACGCATCGTACAGCGGAGTTACGGTAGAGAATGCCGACGGAACAATAGTAGAGGGCACATCGGTGTCGTACACCAAGCGCATCGGCATTGCCGACCATTTCCCAGTAGTAGGCGATTTCACATGGACACGCAAAGTGGCAAAACAAGACTAACATTGTAGCGAAAAATATCGGGGATAAACGCAAACAATGCGGGCTGTAAGCCCAAAAAGCGCACAGCCCAGGGCAACGCCCTGGGTTAACAATACGGGCATGAGAGATGCGCCCTGAAAGGGCAAAGGCGTAAAATAAATATAAATAGCCACTTGTCAATCAACGCCTTTGCCCTTTCAGGGCGCATAATCACTTATGAAACTATAATCCCAGGGCGCTGCCCTGGGCTGTGCGCTTTTTGGGCTTACAGCCTGCATTGTTTACGTTTATCTCCCCCCCAGTATTTTTCCGCAGACCCGAATTTAGCTGTATACCTGCCACGGTCTACAAGACCGTTTCTGCCAATATACTCCGTTTCATAGTTCGTCAGCATTGATACATTCGCTGAACAGTTATCCTACGAAACCAGATTTGCTAACCTACATTATTCACAATATTTTTTCTTATTTTTATTTGTTTTTTTTTATTTTTTTTGTAATTTTGCAGCCGCAAATAAAAGATTTTACGAAACAGAAGTTGTACAAACAAAAACAGACAGGGGAAAAATATAGCAGAGGCAAAACGACGACGCCACCTGTACTTTAGAACTTTAGTAACAAACCATGACATACAAGAAACTGATTATCTTGTCACTATGTCTTTTGTTGCATTGGGAAGCAAATGCACAATTATTAGACACAGGCCACAAAGTAGATACATTGTCGTTTAGAGACAGAATATCTATCAGAACCAACGGCATTGACTGGCTGTGCCTGACTCCTAACATCGGCATAGAATACGACATTCAGAAACATAACTGGGGACATTGGGCAATAACTCTTGACGTAAGAGGAAACTGGGAAACCAACACGTCTTTCAAGTCAGGTACCGTTTACAACATTTCCGGTGCGCGTTTAGGACTCAAATACTATTACCGTTTCAGAAAAACAGGAACATTATACAAGAACTATGGGCAAGAAGACGGTAAAAATAATGAGAAAGCCTTGTTCAGAGGGCAATATCCGCAAATTCAAGACGGTTTTCTTGACAGATTATTCACATGCCGCTCTGACTCGCCACGCCACGCCGAGATAGCATTCTACAGAGGCGGATATGTATCTTACAACAATTTTTCGATAAAACTGGGACACGAGGGCAAGCAGGGCAGCGCAATAACCGCCGGCCTGACCTGGGGTTTCGTAAAACCTCTGTATGGTTTTGCAAATGGCAACAGCCTCGACTTCGAGGCCGGAATATCCGCAGGTCTCACATACGCCAAATATACCACCTATACCTTAGACCGGGAAAGCAACTGCTATACACCCCAGGAGTTTAACAACTGGGCACTGAGACTCGTGCCCGTTATCAGCGACCTCAGGCTCGGCTTCGTATACAGAATAGGAAAATATCCGTTAAACAAAAAATACAGATGGAGATACGACTGCGATTTGGAATATCAGAGCAAATATGACGATATGCTAAATATACGCAAGAACCGCCTGGACAGCCTGTCAAGATCTATGGGCAACAAGAAGATTATACATGAAGAGTTCATGAGAGTGTTCAACGAAGAGGCTGCAAAGATTAAAACTTCGCACGCTACAGAGAAAGCTGACGCAAAGAAAGCGGCAGAGGCAGCTCAAGAGAAAAAAAGAAAGGACAAAAAGGAGGCAAAGAAGCAGAAGAAAGTGAAGCCGGAATCCGTTAAGAGCGAATCTGTTGAGAGCGAATCTGTTGAGGGCGAATCTGTTAAGAGCGAATCCGTTGAGAGCGAAAAGAACGACAACAAACAGCAGGAGGAGCAAATATGAAAAATATATTGGTTTTTTGCATATCCGTCATAACTTTGCACTGTCTTGTCGGCTGCACTGATGTCGAGCTTTGCAACATTACTCAACATCCGCATGCAGCACCCGTCAGCTTCAGTTTCAACTGGGGAGGCAAGAAAGACATTCCCGACTCTATGTATGTCATAGCCAACAGAGTTATAAACACAAGAAAATACTCCATGGTTGTCAGTTCAAAGACCAATGGGGGACACTTTGTCTACAATCCAGACTATGCTGAGGCTGATAGTGTTGAAAACAGAGGCAATTTTGCATTGCATACAGGCTACTACAGGCTTTTAGCTTTCCCCCACTCCAACACAGATTTGGTTTACATAAATGTTGACTCCTTTATGAAAGACAAGAAAGCAGAAACCAAGCTCTCTGACTTGTCAATAGAATACAAAACATATAAAAAAGGAGACCAGGCTCTGAAATGCAACCTGCCCAAATGGGATGACTACAACCCATACGCCGACTTTATACCATCGGGCATAAAGCCTGTGGTCTATGACTCAATTCCCAATGTGGACATTGACGATATTAGAAGCCACACCATCATATTCGCACCAAGAAACTTAACGCAGAACATAGAAATAAACTTTAATATCAACAAGGATATCTCAAAACATGGATTTGTGATAGATTCGGTAACTGCCGAGATATCGGGAATACCAAGAGCAATAAATCTGGCCAACGCCTATATAGACATAACACGCACTGCGAAAATGATGTTCAAGATGGACTTGGTTGACGGCACAGGAAGAACCATCACCGACAAAAGCGACAACAAATCTTTATGCGCACATGCAAACTTAGACCTGACCAGCATTGTTAGAAGTGCCTCACCTTCGGAGAAAACCGGGCCTGGAATAATGCAGGTAATTCTGCATGCACGTGCCGTTGTCAACAGCGGGAAGCCTGACGAGAAAATCATAAAAAAGAATTTTCAGGGAAAGATAAACCTGTACAACACCTTGAGCACCGCAAATCTGATAGAAATCGTCAACAACGGAAAGAATGCCAGACGACGTATAGACAACGCCGTGCTGAACGTAGTCACCAATCTGGTGATTGACGGTGACAGAATTGTAGACACAGCAACAAACGACGATGGTATTGACCGTTGGGTTAACTGCGAGAGCATTATTGTAGACATCTAAACAGTAAAAATAACGAATATTAAAAATCAGCATATAAAAATGAAGTTGACAAGTGCAATAAAAACAACTTTCCTCGCAACAGCCATTACTGCTACGCTGGCGGCTTGCAGTATAACAGATTCCAGTTTGGACTCTGAGAATCCTGGCGGCGACATCAGCAACAACGAGACTTATAACAAAACCCCGTTGTTGGTATTTTTAGGCGAGACGGATTTTTTCTCTATAACAGCGACAAGAGGCATGGGGCCGTTTGAGAACAAGGAGGACGTAAAGAAGAAAAATGCCAAAATATGCGTTTACGCTTTCAGAAACAGCACGCACGAGCCACTGACGGATCCGGCAGATTTGCGGAAAACACGATACGCAAACGGTAAGGCTCACGACGAGTACAACGAAAGCTGCCTTCTCGACGGCTATGACTACAACTCAGGCATGGTTATGAAACTGAATGAGAATGACGGACAGCTGAGACAGCCGGAACAGGATAGCGAAAAACTATACTACAGCAACACATACCAGAATGTAGGCTATAACTTCTTCGCATACTACACCGACGACTGCAAACTGACTTGCAACCGCAGCCAAAGCCAAGACAAAATAACCTACGAGTTTGACGTTGACGGCACACAGGACATACTCTTCGGCGCAGCACCGGCACTGACAATGAACGAGCTAAACACCACCTACAAGGATTTAACATTGTCGGCTGAGGAGAAATCCATCATTGTCGATGCCAACGGATATAGCACATTTGCCGCCCACAGAGACGTGCATCCGCATATAAATCTGAGCCACGCCATGGCAAGATTTGTGTTCCAGGCATATCCTGGCGACGAGACGGCAAAAGACATAAAGATAACAGGAATCAAAATGCTGGCCAACAAAAGGTGCACCTTGACAGTTGCGGGCCAGACAACAGACGTTATAGGCGCAAAATTTGCCGAAAACAACAAAGACTGGATGGTGCTCAGAGATAAAGACGAGAACGGGCTGTATCTGAACGATGGCTTAAAAACGCCTGTGACGGTGAATTTCGAAGATGACATGAAAGGCACAGACATATATGACAGAGATTATAAAATAGTAGGCAGCAGTATGATGCTCGCACCAGACTCTACGTATAAGATGGTCATAGAATATAGCCAGCTCTTAAACGGGGAAAGATGGAAGGACATGAGCGCCGAATACACCATAACAGCCCCAAAGAATGACGAATACAACTATGACAAGGAGACTGGAAGCTACATTTTCAAGCCCAGCTACGAATACACCGTAAAGATTGCTGTGTTCGGATTGTCAGAGATTCAGGTTACGGCAAATATAGAAAACTGGATAGGTTCTAATGACCCTATCATTATAAATCCAGACAACGCAGACAAAGAGAACATAAATTAAATAAATAAAAAGCATATAATTAAAATTATTGATTATGAAAAAAATCATGTTATTTGGTGCCATGGCATTAGTCGGCATCATGTCAAGCTGCTCATCTGATGAGGTTGTGACATCACCTGACAATGGTGAAAACGGCCTTCAGGAAATCAAGCTTGGTTTCGGTATCGAAACAACAGCAACCACCAGGGGTACAGGTACCGTAGGCGGTTTTGAAGGCTCTAACGAGTGGAACGGTCAGAAATTCAACGTTTTCATGTTGGATAAAGGAACCGTTAGAACTACGCATTTTTATAAAGAAGGAGCAAACTTTGATAACGCAGTGTTCATTGCAGAGCAGGAAAAAGTAAGGCCAGAGGACGGACGTAAAAGATATTATCCTGCACAGGGCATATTCGACTTCTGGGGCTACCGCTTAGACGGTTGTAATACAGGAGAGACTAAGGCTGATGCCGACTCAACAATGCTGATGATACCTTTCAAGATGGACGGCTCACAGGATATTTTAGTGGGCAAGGCCACACCATCTCCGGAAGAGATAAACAGCTGTCCCCAGCCAGAGCGTATCTATTCGGCATATGCGGCCCGCAGAGATATCCAACCATGCATCAAATTCGAACACCTTCTCTCAAGACTGGAATTCTCAGTAATGCCTGCCACAACCGCCGACATAAAAAATTTACAAGGACTCAGCGTGACAGGTATTGAAGTTGTATCAAAGAGCACTGGTAAACTTATCGTAGCCTATACAGGCAATGTAACAGACAGAATTGTTTTCGACGATACAGAGGAGCGACTGGCTCTGAAACAGCGTGCGGCAGATGGCGATACAAATAAAGATCTTATCCCACTTAAGCCAGTAACCCCATTATGGTACACAGAAGTCAATGCGCCTATCGAGACTCCTGTCGGCGATGCACTCCTTGTCGCCCCTGCCGATTCCTACAAGATTATTGTCCACCTCTCACAACTCAAAAATGACAGCTATGATGAGAATAATACTAATATGAATCCCAGGGAATTTTCCTACGAGGATAATCTCTCTACTTCTGGCGGATTCAAGGCTGGCTATTCATACAAAGTTAATATCTCCGTTTACGGCCTTTGCGAAATTGAGCTCGCAACGACTCTCAAGGCATGGGAAAATGGCGGAAACATTCCTCTGAACCCTGAGGAAAACGGAACTATAACAAAATAAACACCATAAATTGAATAAAAAAACAACACATTATTATGACAAACAAAGTATTAGCATCAATAAGCCTCGCAGGTCTTGCTATGCTCGCATCGTGCTCATCAGACAACGATTTGGCAACACCTACCATCTCTGACATCAACAATACAATAACAAACAGCAATGTCGAGATAAGATTGTCATCAGGCAATGCCGGAACAAGGGCAAGCATTGAGTCTGACGAGAACGGAGTATTTGCCCAGAACGGACTTGGCATCTACTGTCTGGCAAAGGGTAATCTGTCGACAAACTCATACGACCTCCCTATTGTTTGGGACACCAACAACGAAGCCAGCCGCTACTCTATCTGGATGGACAATGTCAAGACAAATGCCGTTAAAAGCCAGGACGGACAATCAACCATCCTCAACTGGGCCGACAATGCTGTACGCTGGTATCCTACCGGCAACTGGCATGCCTACACATTCTACGGCTACTATCCACACACCACAGATGTAATTACAAACGGCACACAGGTGATAGCAAACCTCAATATCGACGGAACACAGGACGTTATCTGGGGTAAGACCACAAACGACGATGTTGACGCATATAGCGCACACTACTTCCGCCAGTTAGAGCATTCTACAGAAATTCCGTCATTGGCATTCTCGCATAAACTTATGAGACTGACTTTCTCATGCAAGCCAGGTAAAGATGTCCATGGCAGCATTGAGCCTGCAAAGAAAATGGGCGTAAAGTCAATCGTCATAATGGGAGTTCCCACACGCGGCAGCCTTATCATTGCCGACAAAGACAATGCCCAGAACGAAGGCGTGCTGACATTTGACCAGAACTCAAAGAGCGATTTGGCCCTACGCGACAACAACGACAAGCCGATGACCACAACTTACTGGGTAATGGACGACGAGAGAGAGATTGGCCAGGGAATACTTGTACCAGTTCCAGAGTCAGCAGACATGCACTACTACATATTGGTAACTATGGTTGACAAGGACGGCAACACCTTCGTTCCAGAACATCCTGCCATGCTTGACAACGGAGCGACACCATTTGTCGCAGGCAAGTCATACAACGTGTCGCTGACCATACACGGCCCAAGAGAGATTGACCTCAACGCAACACTTAACAAATGGATCGAGGATGACGAGACCATAGACGGCATTATTCTGTAACAGAAACCAAATATCACATAACAAACGCAGACAAAAGACAAGGATGAAAAACCCGCTGTTTGCACAAAGGCATATAATCTTGGTACTACTCCTATTCGTAGGAGTAGCCAAGATGGATGCCCAAATGCTTTCTATACGCAACAATGTGCTGTACGACATAGCAATGACTCCAAACATAGGTCTGGAGATGGTAGTAGGCGAGAGAAAAACAATAGCTGCCAATATAATGGGTAACTACAAGCCATGGGGCAAAGATATCAAAATGATATTTGTGCAGCCAGAGTTCAGGTATTATTTTTCTGGTCGCCCTATGTTCAAACACTTTATCGGCATAGGGGGCATAGCAGGCAATTACGACATTCACTGGAAAGGCAAGGTGTATAATGGCGTAGCCATAGGTGGCGGCATAACATTCGGTTATGTTTACAAGCTCAACAAACGGCTAAACCTTGACCTGCATGCAGGATTCGGCGCCATATTGTTCAAACAAAAAGAGTATTTCGAAGGCGATGACTACGACAACGACTATTCTACAAACGGCATTGCGCGCACAAATGCGACAGGATACTCACTTCTGCCAACAAACATAGGAATGTCGCTGACATATATACTAAAATAAAGACAGACAAAAAATGAGACACTTGCTGACAATTCTTTTACTTTACTTAACTTTCACCACACCATGCCACGCACAAGACGAGGAGGTGTATGCCACCTGCAGGGCATACGCCATGGAAGGTATGGAACCCGTCAAAGGCACCACCACGAAAAAGGACGAGAAACCTAAAAAAAAGAAGAGTATCAGAGCCTGGTTCACATGTGTTCCTGTTGACATGGCAATCAGGTATAAGAAAGAATATGAGGCCATAAAATCATCAAACTCACTGATTGCCATTGACAACTTTAAGACAAAAAAAAGCCTCAGAGTCAATGACAGAGGTCTCTTCAAACAGAGAACAAGAGTCGGCATGGCTATAGTGTGTCTCACGGAGTTTGACGACCTCATTGTAAATCCGATAAAGGCCGGACAGACTGACTATGAGGCGATAAGCATTATAAACTCTGCCGGCGGAGAAGTTGAGGTGAGGGCAAAGAATAAAGTTAAAGGGCGTGTTGTCACCACCGACACCGGCGACGGCACCGAGACATTCCAGCTCTCATTGCCGCTTCATAAAGATTATTTCAAAGACAACAGCCGGCTCATACTACAGTGTAATGCCGTGAACTGCATTAACGAGGATACCGAAGACTATTGCGAGCCAATAGTATATGAGGGCAACGAATACCACGTTCTGCAAGACCGCAGAAAAGATTACGACTTCCTGCACAAAGACTCACTTGGCAGAGCTTATCAGGCTTCGTTCGAGGAACTTGACTCAACAGAAGACGGACAAATTCTCATAAACGCCACCATTATTTATCCTAAACCTGATATCAACCAGGACTACCGCGGCGACTGGAACTACTCGATAGAAGACTATCATAAGCCGCTGACAAAAGGAGTTTACGGCGGCAGCTGTCTTAAGCTGCGTCCGTTTAAATTCCTAAACTTTGACGCGGCCATACCTGACATGGAGCTTACAAGCGAGTTTCAGGAAACGGCCGAGATCAACACACATGACGTGAAACAGGATCTCAACTTGCAGTTCATCACAGGAGAGGCGATATTGACGAAGGACTCTCTGAACTACGTAAAGCGCGATGAGCTGATTAAGGAACTACAGTCGTATGGCGACCGTCTCATGTCGCCGAAAGTTATCGGCGGAGCCTCACCCGACGGATCATTAGCGAAGAACATTCAGCTTGCACGTGACAGGGCAATGGTGGCAAAGAAAATGATAGAACGCTATCTCCCACGCCACCAGCATCTCAGCATCGACCATAAGGTGTACACATGGAGCGACGTAGCCGACTCTCTTGACGAAAAGGGAATGAGAGCAAAGGCGCAGGAAATAAGAGACATAATAGAGAAGACCGGCAGAGGCAACGACTTAGCATTGTCACGGGCCATACAGAAACTTCCCTATTATGCCTCAGACACCATACAGACAATATTGAACGGCCAACGCAAGATGCAGTGTACCTACAGTTTCGTAATAGAGAGGATATTGTCATCGGAAGAGGTGGTTGACGAGTTCTACAAATACAAAGACGACTATCTGAAAGGCCGAAAGCATTTCTCAAGCGGCGACTTCTTCAATCTCTATGCCAACATAGCAGACAGCACTGACATGGACAGCATTACGGTGCTGGCATACAAGGAGCTGAAGAAAAATCCAGACTGGTTCGCAGACCTTCTGTCGCCGTATACTCTGAATAAGATGCAGAGACTCAACCAGAGACTCGGCATGGCTGACACGATGATGCTCAAGCCTTATCTGAGACTCGACCCTAACGACAGCATAGGTATTGAGGTAAGAAAAGACTTCGACGGCATATCAATAAAGCTGAACCGCCGCGACTTGATGCTGACACAGGCTATGTCGTATTATCAGCTGCAAAAATTCAGCGACGCAATATCTATATTTGAATGGCTGAAGTCGGAAGGCAAGGCTGTGCCGGGAATGGAAAAACTTGAGAACTTCATGAACATAAGAAGTCTCTATGGCAAACCTTCGCTGACTGATGAGCAGAAAAAGAAACTTGATGACGCTAAAAATTACGTGCTCGGGCTAAGCGACGAGAACAAAGCCATCTTATATACCGAGATACCAGAATGGTCAACGCCACAAACGGCAGAAGACTATGTTGACATGCTCGACGACAGCAACCCCAAGAAATGGTATCTGAAAGGAATATTGTGGTCGAGAAAAGCTGACGAGGCACAACCTGACCTGCAAGAATATGCAGCAGCAGACACTACATCCACCGACTCTACCGCAACAGAAATACAGGAGGCTGAATTTGACGACTTCGACGAAAGAAGCCGGGTCAGACACTATCTGGCATATTTCCACCACTGCTTCAAGATGCAGCCTAACTATCTGAGGCTATATTACAGTGACGGCCAGATTGATGACGAGACACGCAAAAAATATAAATATCTGCGCAAGGATGTACCAGAATACGAACGCCTGTTCACACTGCTGCAAAGACGTGATGCCAAGAGACGTGAGGAACTTATAAACGCTCTGAACATGGACAACGAGGAATCAGAACATCAGGAAGAGACAACATCAGGAGATAATCAGACCCAACAGACTATACAGTCTGCACAAACAGACCAACAGGAACCACAGCAAAACGACACAGAACAGCAATAACTGCTTGAAATATGAAATTATTCAATAGACAATATATCATAGCATGTATCTTGATACTTGCAGGCACAGCAGAAATGTCTGCACAGAATGAAAATACATTGACTGGCGACAGCATACCATACGGACATTTCGAAGATGAGCGCACAACACGGGACTCGTCTAAAATTTCCAAGATTAACAAGGCTGAACAAAAAGGCGAGACAAGCGCCATGGAATATGTTATGGACAAAAGATACCATAACATAGGCGAGTCGTTCGACAGAAAATGGTATAAAAATCTGTATTTGGAGGCAGGTGCGGGATTTGAACAGATAGCCCCCATCAAAGAATATGGTTTCAATCCGCTGACAATGGCAAGATTTGGTATAGGATGGCAAATGTCACGCCTAAGCAGCATGAGGCTTATGGGAGTCGGCGGATGGGGATATCAGCAAAACAAACACGACTTATTAGGTACATTAGGGCTTAAAGCAGACTACATATTCAGCCTGTCATCATATCTCTACGGATACAACCCGTCGAGACCGCTGAACGTATCGGCGGTGATTGGTGCAGGAGCAAGGAAAACGTGGCTGGCACCGAGCAGCAGAAACGGCATGTCTTACGACGCACATTTCGGCTTGCAGGCAAAACTGTACACCGGACCTCACGGTTTTATGTCGATAGAGCCTTATGTGGCATTGGGAACCGACAACATGGACTTGAGCGAGTACAGAAACTGGCGAAAGGCGGATATCGCTTTTGGCGCCACATTCAACTATATCTATTACATCAACAACGTACTCTCACGCGAGAGCAGATTACGAATCATAAAGTCTATTGTCGATGGCAACGCCTTCATCAACGACTCTACGCTTAAGCGATGGGCACAGCCATGGTTTATAGAATTCTCCAACGGCATAAACTTCAGCACCTCGCCAGGCATGAAATTCGCCGAGACCGCAGGACTGGCGACAACGGTATCTGTAGGCAAATGGCTGTCGCCTGTAATGGGTATCAGGGCGTCGGGGATAATAAAGAGTGCAAGTTGCGGAACAGAGACAACAGGCAGCACCGGCAATCCGTCACTAAAATACACAGCAACCCACCATAGCGTATATGGCGGAGCAAGACTGGAGGCCATGCTCAACCCGTTTGGCGGCATGAAGAACTTCAGATGGGACAGTAAGTATGGAATGTTTCTTGTTGCCGGAGGTGAATTTGGAAGAATTCAGAAATTCGGCACAGGTCTAACCCGCTATACGGTATCATATACAGGCGGCATAAACCTCTGGGGACGACTGGGGCAAGGCCTCATGGCTTTTGTCGAGCCAAGATATTCGTATACCGAATACGATTTGAAATCAAGGAATGTATTGTCTGACAACGGCTTTACCGTAAATGTCGGACTTAGGATGCAGAACCAAGGATACAAACTGGATAAAAAGCACGATGCCAACGGTGACATGCCGGAAGGAAGATGGTCGGTGGGTATTGGAGGCGGAGTGAACTTCAAGCTGACAAGCAAGAGCTACAAATCGCTTCCTAACTACAATGCCAGACTGTTTGCCGACTACATGATTTCCAAGACATCGGGAGTGGAAGTGGCATTTGAGCGTGTATCTCTGGCAAATAGAGATTATGTACAATACTGGGACTGCAGCTTTGAGCAAAACAAATACACCAAGCATCAAAGAACAGGCATGGCCGACTACAGGTACAACTACGGCTTGCTGTCAGTGGACTATCTCATAAATTTATCCCGTCTGTTCCATGGCGCATATAAAAGAAAACCGCTGTTTGAATTGCAGATGCAATTTGGACCAAACGTGGCTTTCGGCTTATGGAACAACTGGACACTGGCGAAAGAGGAGAACCTGCAACAGAACCATAAGGCAGAGCCTGTAAGCAAGGCAAAGGCAACAACAAATATCGGATTTAACGGCGGACTGAAACTGAAATGCAATGTATCGCCGCAACTTTCAGTTTTCTTTGCCCCTACGCTATACTGGATGGGCACAAAGGACATGCCTAATCTTGACTTGGTAAGCCTCAAGCATATTGAGACCATGAACGTAGGATTGCAATTTAACCTCATCCGCAGAGCACATATCATAAATTCCATTTTTGACAAGAACGGCCAGATTAACAACTCTATGTCTGAGAGATGGGCTAATCCGTGGTTTATAGAATTCTCTAACGGACTAAGCTTCAGGACGGCAAATGGCATGAGTTTCGCCGAGACAGCAGGAATGGAAACGACAATATCCGTAGGCAAATGGCTGTCGCCGGTGCTGGGTCTCAGAGCATCTGGCGTGATAAGGAGTACGAGGTGTGGAACTGAGACAACCGGCAGTACCGGCATCCATTCGCAAAACTACACTGTAAACCAACACAGTGTATATGGAGGAGCAAGACTGGAGGCCATGATCAACCCCCTCGGCTATAAGGACAACTTCAGTTGGGACGATAAGTTCGGAATGTTTCTTGTTGCCGGAGGAGAATTGGGAAAAATTCAGAAGTTCGGCTCAGGCCTGACCCGCCATGCCATATCATATACAGGCGGCATCAACCTTTGGGGACGGCTTGGGCAAGGCCTTATGGCTTTTGTCGAGCCACGATATACCTATTCCGAATACGATTTAAAGTCAACCAATGTGCAGTCTGACAACGGTCTGACAGTGAATGTGGGACTTAGAATACAAAATCACGGAATCAGAACAGGCGTGAGAAAAAATGCAGAGGATGACGTACAGGAAGAGAAACTTGCGGTTGGCATAGGAGGCGGAGTGAGCTTCAAGCTGACAAGCAAGAGCTACAAACCGCTTCTGAGCTACAACGGCAGGCTATTTGCCGACTACATGATTTCCAAGGCATCGGGAGTGGAAGTGGCATTCGAGCGTGTCTCTCTGGCAAACAGAGAATATGCCCAATACTGGGACTGCAACAATGAGCAAGGCAGCAGAACAATGCGGGCAGTTATGGCCGACTACAGGTACAACTACGGTTTGCTGTCGGTAGACTACCTGATAAACATGTCACGCCTGTTCTGTGGAGACAAAGGCAAAAGACCTCTGTTTGAGCTGCAAATGCTGATTGGACCAAACGTGGCTTTCGGCTTATGGAACAACTGCACGCTGGAGGCAGAAGAGAGACTGCCACAGAACCATACGGCAGAGCCCGTAAACAACATGAAAACAAAAACCACTCTCGGATTCAACGGAGGATTGAAACTGAAATGCAACGTATCGCCGCAGCTCTCTGTTTTCTTTGCCCCGACACTCTACTGGATGGCAACAAAAGACATGCCTAATCTCGACTTGATAAGCGTAAAACATTTTGAGACTATGAATGTCGGCGTGCAATTTAATCTTTCACGTGGAAGAAACGCACATGCAGTAAGGTCGATTTTTGAGAGACAAGACTTAACAAACGACTCCACACCAAACAAATGGGCAAAGCCTTGGTTCTTTGAATTTTCTAACGGCATTAATTTCAGCAGCACTCCAAATCTGGATTTCGCCAAGACATCTGGCATGGCCACAACAGTCTCTGTTGGTAAATGGCTGTCAAAGGCTGTCGGTTTGAGATTATCAGGGGCTGTAAGAAATTCAAAATGGGCAGAAGAGACAACCTATGGTGTTGACTACCAGTCGCCTCAGCATACAGCAAATCTGCACGCAACATATACAGACATCAGACTGGAGGCTATGCTCAACCCTCTCGGATTCTCGAAAAACTTCAAATGGGACAGCAGATTTGGCTTTTACATTGTCGGAGGCGGCGGATTGGGCAGGGTTTCAAGAAACGGCTCCGGAAACAGCTACGATACCGAGTCATATACAGCAGGTATCAATGCGTGGGCAAGACTGGGAAATGGCCTCACGGCTTTTGTTGAGCCAAGATATGCCTACACGGAATACAAGGTGCCATTCTCAACGCATGAGGAAAGCAAGACACATTATGACAACAGCATGACAGTGAACGTGGGTCTGAGAATACAGAACTTAGGCCAAAAATCAGACCGCAGGCACTATGCTGACGACGGCGAAGAGACAGGAAAACTCTCTGTCGGACTTGGAGGCGGTGTGAACTTTAAGACAACAAAAAGAAGCTTTGACCCACAGTTGAGCTACAACGGCAGACTTTTTGCCGACTACATGATATCAGAAGTGTCGGGATTGGAAATGGCATTTGAATATGCCTCTGTCGCAAAAAGAAATTACAGCCAGTTCTGGGACTGCAACCTTGCGCTTTCTGAAAGCAACAACTTCAAGACAATGAAAAACGGACTCTCTGACAACAGGTACAACTACGGAATTTTGTCTGTCGACTACCTGCTCAACATGTCTCGTCTGTTTTACGGCACACCCGACAAAAGACCACTGTTTGAGCTACAGATGCTGATAGGACCAAATGTGGCTCTCGGCATATCCAAGAACTGGAAACTGGCAGCGAACGAGCGTCTGCGCCCGAACCATGTCGCCGAGCCTGCAGACAACGCAAAGCCTAAAACCGTCTTAGGATTTAATGGCGGGCTGAAACTGAAATGCAATTTCTCACCGCGCCTGTCGGCTTTCTTTGCCCCTACCATATACTGGATGGGAACCAAAGACATTCCAGGGCTCGACATGGCAAAGCTCAAATATATAGAGACTATGAACGTCGGTGTACAATATAACTTATAAAAAAAAACTCAAAACAATTATGAGAAAACTATATGCCATCGTGTTTCTGCTGCTGTGGGGCGGACTGTCTGCTAACGCGCAAAACCTCACTAAGGCCACCATTGCGGGCGTAGATACCATAGTCAGGAAATATGGCCTCACACATAAAGCCGTTCTCAACGAATATGTTGAGAACATCTGGAACAGAGACAAGAAAAACGCCGAGCTTGCAGTGGGTATAGCCAAGGCTTATTACCATTACTTCAAGGCTCAACCCAACAGTCCTTACTGGTCATATCTAACTTCCGACAGCGCAAACGCCTACAAATATATTGACAGAGCCATAAATGCCGACCCAAAATATACTCCGGCATACATCAGAGGCGGCGACATGCAAAAGGTGATGGGTGACACCGTAAAGGCTCTCGACTGGTACAACCGTGGAATAAAGGCTGCGCCGACATCGCCCGATTGTTACATAGCATGCGCGAAATGCCTGCTCGAACAACGCGACACCGTAAAGTCATTAAACAAGATGAGAGAGATTAATGGCGCAGTGCCCGACTATCCTGCAAACCTTGCCATGGCAAGAATTTGTGAAGAAGTTTTTAAATATTGGAATTCTATAGGAAGACCTTTAATTGATAACTGGTCTGACTATCAGAAACACCTTTATGCCATGACAGACATACAGCATCTCGACAGTACAGACTATTTCAATTATGCCTTCCTGCTGTTTTCACGTGGAGAGTATGACAAGATGTATGATTTGACACAAAAGGGCTTGGAAAAATACCCCAATAACGTCAACGTGATAAAGATGGCCCAATATGCAAGCACACAGTCAAAAAAGCTTGATGAGGCAGTAAGTCTTGCCGACAAACTTTTCAGTATCAACGATACTATAAAATTTACAACTTACGACTATGAAAATGCAGCCGTGGCATACCAGGGAAAGAACAACATTAAGAAGGCTGTCGACATGTACCATAGGGCATATAATCAATGGGAAGAAGACATGCGCAACAACGTGCCTTTAACCAAACTAAACGGTGGAAACAAATACATGAGAAACATCATAGATATATATTCCAACGCAGGACTTTACGAAGATGCAATCGCAGAGAACCTTACTTGGATAGAGCAAGGACGAAAGGCTGACAAATTGACCGCAACACACTTCAGTTCATTGGCCATACTATATCGCAATTTTGCCATGGAAAGCTTTGGGGAAGAAAGGACAAATCTTCTGCTAAAGGCTGACGAGGCATTCGCACAAATTGCAGAAATCTCAGAAGAAAACAAAATGTACTCATACTATTACAGATGGATCCTTGCAGGTGAGCTTGACTCTGTCATGAACACCACGAAACAATACGACTTGGCTATAGAAATGCAAAAAACATTTGAGGGTCTTAACGAAGAGGCACAAATGGATGCGAGCGACATGGCAAAATACATAGATGCCTGCAACTACCTCAGAAGCTACTATATACGTACAGGTGAGCGAAACGGCCGATATTGCCAATCGGCAATTGCAAAGGCTATACAATGCTGCAACAAAGTCCTATATTTTTATCCAAACGAAGAAAATTGGCTTAAACAACTTCAGATTTATAAATCTTTAAAACCAAGTCAGATTATTAAAGGGTGCTAATCAACAGTACAAGCCAAAAGAATATAAAACTAAGATTTTGTTTGTATAGCATATTTTCGCTATAAATTTTATGCGAGCGGCTTCAAATGCCATCGAAGCCGCTTGCATTGGCAAATGAAGCCGCTTGCGATGACGATTGCAAGCGGCTTCATTTTTTCGGTATTTTTAAAACACCAATAATATTAAATCAAAAAAGCGGGATAATGCCACATTGCATTATCCCGTTTTTTTGATTATACGAACTATAAAAGCTCATAGAAAATCAACTATTTAAACTCTGCAAATATCTTGTCGGCGATAGCCTTCATCTCGTCACCCTCAAGTTTGAGATGCTCTTTGCGGAAATCCACATCTGCCTCGCTCTGCATAGGTATGAGATGGATATGCGCATGAGGCACCTCGAGTCCGAGCACCACCTGCGCAACCTTGCGGCATGGGAACGCAGCCTTCAGAGCCTTGGCCACACGCTTTGCAAAAACCTGAAACTCCGCAATCTCCTCGTCTTCCATGTCGAAAATGTAGTCTACCTCACGCTTCGGAATCACCAATGTGTGTCCCTTTGCAAGCGGACTTATGTCGAGGAAAGCATAAAACTTGTCGCTTTCAGCACACTTATAGCTTGGAATCTCGCCAGCCACGATTTTTGAGAATATCGTCATATTTTTTACTTCTTTAAGTGATTTATCAGTCGAGAGAGATTTTGTCAATGCGCAACTTTATTGTGCCACGTGGTATCTTTATCTCAACCTCATCGCCAACCTTCTTGTTTAGCAGTCCTTGTGCGATAGGAGTCTGAATTGAGATTTTTCCCTCACGGAGGTTAGCCTCGTTCTCGCTGACAATGGTATAAACCATTTTTGCATTTGTAGTGAGGTTTGTCATTTCCACCTTCGACAAAATCTGCACAGCATCCACGCTGAGGCGCGACACATCAATAATCTTAGCCTCAGCAATGGTAAGCTTCATTTGGTTGATTTTATCTTCAAGATGAGCCTGAGCCTCACGTGCTGCATCGTATTCCGCATTTTCACTCAAGTCACCCTTGTCGCGAGCTTCCGCTATAGCTGCAGAAGCCTTCGGGCGCTCCACAGATTCGAGCCGCTTGAGCTCGGCTACGAGTTTGTCGTAGCCTTCTTGTGACATGTAAGCCATAATAAAACTATTTTTAAAGATTGATTAATAAAATGCTGTTTCCCAAGAGACTAAAAAACGAGAATTCCGACATCTCGTTTCAATGTCGGAATTCTGTTTCCTGTCCCACTATATATCTTCGATAAGATTTTGCAAAGATAGGCATTTATTTCCATATTGCCAAATTTTCGGCACAGAAAAACCTTTTCAAGTTTTAGATTTTAAGGTTTTTAAGTAGAAATCACATTCTACACCTATAACCTTATAACCTAAAAACCTTACACATATTTGTCACCTTTCTTTATCTGCACCTCGTTGACAAACTTGCGCACAAGAGCCGACGAGTCTTCCTTCTTGCATATCAGCAACACGTTGTCTTCCTCTGCCACAATGAAGCCATCAAGTCCATTTATTACAGCCAGTTTTCCCTTCGGCAACTTAACGACATTGTTTGTGGCATTGTCCATTATCACATCGCTGTCCACAACGACATTATCCCCCTCTCCCTTCTGCAAAGCCTCATAGATGCTGTGCCATGTGCCGAGGTCAGCCCATCCGAAATCGCATTTCATAACATAGACATTCTCCGACTTCTCGAGCACAGCAGAGTCTGCCGACAGATTAGGATAAGAGGGGAAGTTCTCCATCATATAGTGCGTCTCCGCCTCTATGCCGCTCAATTCATCACGAGCGTCGAAAGTACGCAAAACGGGAGGCAGGAATTTTGAGAAACACTCACGCAGATAATTCACATTGCCTATAAACAGACCTGTGTTCCAATAAAACTCGCCGCTCTCCAAGAACATCCTCGCAAAATCTCTCTCGGGCTTCTCCGTAAACGACTGCACTTTGTATAAATTATCTCCTATAGAGTCGCCAAGCTGAATATATCCATACCCAGGCTCGGGGCGCGTCGGACGGACTCCCATTGTCAACAGTCTGTCGTTGCCGTCAACAAAAGCAAATCCGTCAAGCACGTTGCGCTTAAAAGCCTCCTCGTCAATCACCATCTGATCAGATGGCGTGGCTATTATGCAGGCATCGGGATTAATCATCGAAATTCTGTGGTTAGCCCACGACAGACTCGGCGCGGTATTCCGGTATATAGGCTCTGCCAGTATCTGGCTGTCGCAAAGCTCCGGCAACAGCTCCTTGACAATATCACGGTAAACGATATTTGTAGACACAAAAATATTCTCCTTAGGAACAATATCCAAGAACCGCTCGTATGTATGCTGCAGCTGAGACTTTCCCGTTCCGAAAAAATCGACAAACTGCTTCGGCATGCTCTCACGGCTGCATGGCCACAATCTGCGCCCCTTGCCGCCGGCAAGTATCACGCAAAAATAATTCTTGTTGTATGTTGTCATATAGGTTTAATGTTTATCGGAATTGATTATTACAATATCGCACACGAAATTACACAATAATACCGAAAGCGCCAAGACTTTTGCATTTTTTTAGCTGAAAACTTTGTTATTTCAGAAAAAACAGCTACCTTTGCACCGCAATAAGCCCAGATGGCGGAATCGGTAGACGCGCTGGTCTCAAACACCAGTGGGGCAACCC
>CABSIA010000029.1 GCA_902477645.1 uncultured Prevotella sp.
TGCGGCTTTTGCTTGCGGCCGTTATATATAACGGCCCTACTGATTGGTCTGTTTTTAGTTAAATTCAATAGCTAACTAATTATTTTAGTTAAATAACTAAAGGTTTTAGTTGATTTCTTTGATAATATTTGGAGATAACTAAAACATTTAGTTACTTTGCTGCAGAAACAAAAACGGAAAAAATGAAAATGAGAACACTGACAGTAAAGGAAGAGGAGATAATGAATCATATTTGGGCAAATGGCGAGATGCAGATTCGTGAGCTGCAGGCTTTGTATGCAGAGCCGCAGCCACATGTTAACACTCTCTCAACATTGGTTAGGATTCTTGAGGAGAAAGGATTTCTCGGTCATAATGCTATTAGCACACGATGCTATAAATATTATGCAAAAGTGAGCAGAGAAGAATATGGCCGTCGTTCTCTTACAGGCGTTATAGACAAGCTTTTTGGTAAATCATATCTTGGTGCCGTGTCTACTTTGGTGAGCGAGGAGAAAATTTCAGTTAAAGAATTAAAAGAACTTATCAATCAGATAGAAAACAATAAATAGTCATGCCATGGGAGAATTTGTTATATATTCCGTAAAGGTTTCGATGTGTTTGGTGATGTTCTACGTATTCTACAAACTTTTGTTGAGCCGGACAACATTGCATGCATTCAACCGTTTTATGATACTTGCCTTGGTATTAGTATCTTTGATGTTGCCATTCATACATCTTACGGTAGAAAAGCCTGTGGTTGAGGGAACTGTGACGATAGATCTGTTGTTGTTGATGGCAATGGTGGTGGAGCAGGAACAGCCAGAATTTCATTTTTCTGCAATCAGCGTGATAGTCCTTATTTACATAATCGGAGTTGTGGGTTTCTTTATAAAAATGCTGATTTCGTATTTCGGAATCCACCGCATAATGAAGAAGGCAAGCAAGGTGGTTGATGAAGATGGAGTTAGAATATTTGTGGTAGATGATGACATAGCACCGTTTAGCTGGTTTGGTAATATCGTGATAAGCGCAGCCGATTACAGCAACAACCGTAATGCAATAATCACCCATGAGAAAGCCCATGTGCAGAAATGGCATTCTGTAGATATTATGCTTTGTAATTTGCTTACTGTTGTGCAATGGTTCAATCCTGCCGCATGGCTGATGAAGGCAGAGCTTCAGAATGTGCATGAATTTGAGGCAGACGAGGCGGTGCTTCGTAGTGGTATCAATGCGATGGACTATCAGCTTCTGTTGGTGCGCAAGGCCGTTGGCGACCGTCTGTTTGCTATAGCTAACAACCTAAATAAAGATTCACTTAAAAAGAGAATAGCAATGATGAAAACAAAGAAAACTAACCGTTGGGCAAGCATGAAGGCATTAGTAGTGCTCCCGTTGGCAGCCGTCGCAGTAGTGGCTTTTGCAACCCCTAAGATGGCTGAGGTAGAAAACAAAGTTGTGACAGAGTCGCGGCAATTGGCGCAGGCTGTTGGGCTGCAATTGGCAGGACAAACAGAGGCAGTGCCAACATCTTCTAAGGCTGTGCCTGTAGCTGCAAGTACAGAAGATGTGGCTATGCCGGAAACAGCTCCTGCAGATACAGTGAAAAACGACAAAATTTTTGATGTTGTGGAAGTTATGCCGTCTTTCCCTGGAGGTATGATGAAAATGATGGAGTATTTAAGAGACAACCTTAAATATCCTAAAGAGATGTTTGACCAAAGTGTTGAGGGACGTGTGATAGTAGGCTTTGTTGTAACAAAAACTGGTGACATTGCCGAGACAAAGATTGTTAGGTCTGTGCATCCACAACTTGATGCCGAGGCACTTCGTGTTGTTAGCTCAATGCCTAAGTGGACTCCAGGTAAGCTACATGGCGAGTACGTGAATACGAAATTCAATGTACCGATAAGTTTTAGACTCAATAAGAAATCTCCGATAATCAAGTTGGATGCTACTGCGGTTTCCCATAACGGAACAGACCCACTGGTCGTTGTAGATGGGAAAGAGATGCCGGATATTAAGTCTCTTGAAAGAATAGATCCCAAAGGGATAGAGAGCATAACGGTGTTGAAGAATTCAGAGGCGCTGCGTCAATACGGTGAGAGGGGAAAAAATGGCGTGATAGTGGTAAAGATGAAATCTAAATAAAATTTTGTGTTTATAAGCTTGAGCCGGTGACGAACAGTGATTGTCCGTTGCCGGCAAATCTGCGTGAAAGAGTTTAATCTTTGTTTTCATAATTTGGGAATATAGAAGAAATAGATGGGATAGAAGAAATAGATGGTATAAGTGAAATAGCTGGTATAGACAAATAGATGAAGAATATCCTGTGTTGTTTCCTGAAGTGCTTTTTTATTAAGAAATACAAATAAATTATGTGGAAGTTTTACAGTGTCGAAAAAAATGTGTAACTTTGCAGCCCAAAGTGGAGTTATGGACAAACTGAAACCTTTTAAAATAGAGTTGCATGGCTTGAAAGAGGGGAAAAACATCTTTAATTTCAAGTTGGACGACAGTTTCTTCGATGCTGTTGATGCAGACATCGTGAAACGTGGCAACCTTGATGTGGAGATGAACATAGACCGCAAGTCTACGCTCTTCGAAGTAAACTTCCACATAAAAGGTGAGGTCATAGTACCATGTGACCTTTGTCTTGACGACATGGAGCAGCCTGTTGAAACAGATAACGGGCTGATAGTGAAATTTGGAATTGAAAACTCGGAAGACGATGACCTCGTTACGGTAGCTGAGGATGAAGGCGTCCTTGACGTATCGTGGTATATATATGAATTTATTGTTCTGAACATTCCAATCAAGCACGTTCATGCACCTGGTAAATGCAATCGTGACATGATGAATGCTCTTGAGGAGCATTCCGCCACCCGAAGTGGCGTTGAGAATGGGGAAAACATAGATCCTCGTTGGCAAGAGTTATTAAAGTTAAAAGAATAAATATTTAAACATTTTATTATTATGGCACATCCTAAAAGAAGACAATCGAAGACACGTACCCTTAAGAGAAGAACCCACGATAAGGCAGTAGCTCCCACACTGGCAGTATGTCCTAATTGTGGCGCTTACTATGTTTACCACACTGTATGTCCTACCTGTGGTTACTATCGTGGCAAAGTGGCTATCGTAAAGGAAACAGCTGAATAATGGAGAAAATCAACGCGATAATCACTGGTGTTGGCGGCTATGTACCCGACTATATCCTCAACAACGAGGAACTGTCGCGCATGGTAGATACCAGTGATGAGTGGATTACTGCCCGCGTGGGTATCAAGGAGCGCCGTATTCTTACAGAGGAGGGACTTGGTACAAGCTATATGGCACGTAAGGCGGCTAAGCAGCTTATCCAGAAGACAGGCGTTGATCCTGACACTATAGACGCACTTATCGTCACCACTACCACTCCCGACTATAAGTTTCCGTCAACGGCATCTATAGTCCTTGGCAAGTTGGGTCTCAAGAATGCCTTTGCCTTCGACTTCTCGGCTGCATGTTGCGGATTTCTTTATTCTCTCGATGTTGCCGCATCAATGATACAGAGTGGCAGGGACAAAAAAATCATTGTGATTGGTGCCGACAAGATGTCGTCGCTGGTTGACTATACCGACCGTCAGACATGTGTTCTCTTCGGTGACGGTGCCGGAGCAGTGCTAGTAGAGGCGACAACAGAAGAGGGAATAGGTGTACAGAACTCATACTTCCGTACCGACGGCAAGGGGCTTCCCTTCCTCCACATGAAGGCAGGCGGCTCTGTTTGTCCTCCTTCGCGCTTCACTGTAGACCACCGTTTGCACTATCTCTATCAGGAAGGCAGAACAGTTTTCCGCTATGCCGTTACCAATATGGGCGACGATGTGCTGGAAATTCTGCGCCGCAACAATCTTCAGGCTGATGATGTCAAGTGGGTTGTTCCCCACGAGGCAAACCTCCGCATCATAGAGGCCGTTACCAAGCGTGCGGGCATTCCTATGGAGAAGGTGGTTGTAAACATTGAGCGCTATGGCAACACCAGTGCGGCCACTATTCCACTCGCATTGTGGGATGTTGAGTCTCAGTTAAAGAAGGGTGACAACATTGTTTTCACCGCATTCGGCGCAGGTTTCGTACATGGTGCATCTTTCTACAAATGGGCATACGACGGTAATACTCAGTCGACAAAGAAATAATTATTATATTAATACAAAAGAAAGCGCATCCTTATTGTTCTCAATAAGCCGATGCGTTTTTTTTCTTAATCAGGAATATATCCAATGCACAAGGCAGGTTTTGTTAACATAGTGGGAAATCCGAATGTCGGCAAGTCGACATTGATGAACCAGTTGGTTGGAGAGCGTATCTCCATTGCTACATTCAAGGCGCAGACAACCCGGCACCGCATAATGGGCATCGTAAATACCGATGACATGCAGATAGTGTTCAGCGACACTCCCGGCGTGTTGAAGCCCAACTACAAGATGCAGGAGATGATGCTTGCTTTTTCTGAGTCGGCGTTGGCAGATGCCGATATTCTGCTTTATGTCACCGATGTTGTGGAGAACCCGGAGAAAAATACGGACTTTCTTGATAAGGTCCGCAATCTGAAAATCCCCGTGCTGCTCCTTATCAACAAGATTGACCAAAGCGACCAGAAATCACTTGGCAACATTGTTGAGAAGTGGCACAGCCTGTTGCCCGATGCCGAAATACTTCCTATTTCTGCCAAAAACAAGTTTGGTGTCGACATGCTTCTTAAGCGCATAAAGGAGCTGTTGCCCGAGTCGCCTGCCTATTTTGACAAAGACCAGCTTACCGACAAACCAGCCCGATTCTTTGTGAGCGAGATAATAAGGGAGAAGATACTGCTTTATTACGACAAGGAGATACCATACTCCGTAGAGGTGCGTGTAGAAAGTTTCAAGGAAACAGACAAGGGCATCAATATACGTGCCATAATTTATGTTGAGCGTGAGTCGCAGAAAGGCATAATCATCGGCCATCAGGGGGTGGCGTTGAAGAAGGTAGGCTCTGAGAGCCGGAAGGCATTGGAGAAATTCTTCGACAAGAAGATATTTCTCGAGACTTACGTGAAGGTAGACAAAGACTGGCGCAGCTCAGAGAAAGAGCTTGACAGCTTTGGCTACAATCCGCAGTAATATTATTATTCTGGTCCTGAATGTAACGAGGACCCACTCTCCGCAAGGTGCGGAGGGCCGAAGAATGTATAACTTCAGAAATTAAACAAAAACATGGGAAATTTAGTAGCTATTGTTGGACGCCCTAATGTCGGCAAGTCCACACTTTTTAACCGTCTCACACAGTCGCGCCGCGCTATTGTCAGCGATATAGCAGGCACCACACGTGACCGCCAATATGGAAAATGCTCCTGGAACGGCCGTGAGTTCTCGATTGTTGATACGGGTGGCTGGGTTGTTAAGTCTGATGATATTTTTGAGGATGCTATCCGTCAGCAAGTTATTGTTGCCACAGAGGAGGCGGATGTTGTTTTGTTTGTGGTCGATAATGAGACTGGTGTCACCGACTGGGATGAGGATGTGGCGCTGATTTTGCGCCGTACAAAATTGCCTGTTATACTTGTAGCCAACAAGGTTGATAACTCAGGCCGGGCATACGAGGCGGCAGAGTTCTACAAGCTTGGACTTGGTGATCCGCAGTGTATAAGTGCGGCAACAGGCGGCGGGACAGGTGACCTGCTGGATCTTCTGGTGTCAAAGTTGCCCGATGCCAACAATTCCGAGGCAGAGGATGATATTCCGCGTTTTGCCGTAGTTGGCCGTCCTAATGCCGGAAAGTCGAGTATCATCAACGCCTTTATTGGTGAGGAGCGCAACATCGTCACCGAGATTGCCGGTACCACCCGTGACTCCATCTATACCCGCTTTACAAAGTTCGGCTTCGACTTTTATCTTGTCGACACAGCAGGCATACGCCGTAAGAATAAGGTTACGGAAGACCTTGAGTTCTATAGCGTTATGCGCTCCATCCGTGCTATTGAGAACAGCGATGTCTGCATACTTATGATTGACGCCACACGCGGCATCGAGGCGCAGGACATGAACATATTCCAACTGATACAGAAAAACAACAAGTCGCTTGTTGTGGTAGTCAACAAGTGGGATTTGGTTGAGAACAAGGACCAGAAAGTTATCGACACCTTCGAGGGTGCCATCCGCGCACGCATGTCGCCGTTTGTCGATTTCCCAATCATATTTGCCTCTGCCCTTACCAAGCAGCGCATTTTCAAGGTTTTGGAAATGGCAAAGCAGGTATATGTTAACCGCAAGGCGAAGATTGGGACAGCCAAGCTCAACGAGGTTATGCTGCCGCTGATAGAGGCATATCCGCCACCATCGATAAAAGGCAAGTACATCAAGATAAAGTACGTATCGCAGCTGCCGAACACGCAGATACCCTCGTTTGTGTTCTACGCCAACCTTCCGCAGTATGTAAAAGACCCCTACAAGCGTTTTCTTGAGAACAAGATACGTGAGAACTGGTCGCTGCACGGCTGTCCGATAAACATATTTATCCGCCAGAAATGATGCGCAGGGCAATATCTTTATGCTTTCTCCTTGTCGCCGTGCTGCTCGGCTCTTGCAATAAAGAGGCAGATCCGGCCGAGGTTGTTGGAAAAGTTGCGAAGCAGTGTTATGGTTATCTGCTTGACGGGAAATACGAGGATTTTGTCGATTGCCATTATCAGGCAGACAGCATACCGGCCGCCTACCGTGAGCAGCTTGTGGCTAACGCAAAAATGTTCGTCGGCCAGCAGCAGGCGGAGCATAAGGGAATGGTAAAAATAGATATTCTCAGAGCCGAGGTCGACACAGCCCGCCACACCGCCAATGCCTATCTGTCAGTGGTATATGGCGACAGCACCTGTGAGGAGATACTGGTGCCGATGGTTGAGAAAGAAAATGTCTGGTATATGAGATAATACAATGTCAATAATAAGGATGTCCGTATAGTCTAAGTGAAGATTATACGGGCATTTTTTATAATGCGGCAGAATTACGAATGATATGCAAAAAAATGCAAGCGGTCTCAAGTGGCATCGCAAGCGGCTTCATTGCCATTTGCAAGCGGTTTCATTGGCAATCGAACCCGTTTTTATAAAATTGTGCCGTGAATGACAAATCTATAGTTTTTTCATTTCCACCTCTTTCACCTTCTTGAACAGCTCGGATGCAAAAACGAGGTCGTTCAGTTTCTCGTTGGTTGAGCTTATCACGCCTTGGTTGTTTCCTTGCCATTCGTTGTGTCCCTGGTATATGAACAGGATATTCTCGCCTATGCCCATAACGGAATTCATGTCGTGGGTGTTTATGATGGTTGTTATGTCGAATTCCCTTGTAATTCCGCTCAGAAGCTCATCTATGACGAGCGATGTCTTAGGGTCGAGTCCGGAGTTAGGCTCGTCGCAAAACAGATATTTCGGATTTAGCACTATCGCCCTTGCTATGGCCACACGCTTCTGCATGCCGCCCGAAATCTCGCCCGGAAATTTGTTGTCGGCATCCACAAGGTTTACCCTGTCGAGGCATTCCTTGGCTCTTTTCAGTTTCTCCCGGTAGTTCATGTTAGAGAACATGTCGAGCGGAAACATCACGTTTTCCAATACCGACATTGAGTCGAACAGTGCGGCGCTCTGGAAAATCATTCCCATTTCGCGGCGCATGGCAACTTTCTCCTCTTTTGTCATCTTCACAAAGTCGCGTCCGTCATAGAGCACCTCGCCCGATGTAGGGTCGAGCAGTCCCACGAGATTTTTCATCAGCACGGTCTTTCCCGAGCCGCTTTGTCCGATGATCAGGTTTGTCTTTCCGTCCTCGAACTTGAAATTTATGTCTTTCAGCACCTCTTTGTCGCCGAAAGACTTATATAGGTTTTTGACTTCTATCATGACAGTATTTGTGTTAAGAAAACATCCGAGAACAATATCAGCACGCTCGAGCTTACCACGGCGTCGGTAGACGCATTGCCCACCTCTACCGAGCCGCCCTCTACGGTGTAGCCGAAAAATGACGATACGCTGGCTATGATGAATGCGAAGAACAGGCTCTTTATGATACTCATCCATACAAACCACTCGTTGAACGAGTGCTGCAGACCTAATGTGAGATCCTCGGGAGTCAGTATGTGCCCGATATATGCTGTTCCGTAAGCACCGAGAATTCCCGTTGCCGACGAGAAAATCACGAGGAACGGCATTATGGTTATAAGTCCGAGAATTTTAGGCAGGATGAGGAAATTAGCCGAGTTCACACCCATTATGTCGAGTGCGTCAATCTGTTGCGTAACCCTCATTGTTCCAAGCTCGGAGGCTATGTTCGACCCGACCTTTCCTGCCAGTATCAGACACATTATGGAGCTTGAGAACTCAAGCAGCATAATCTCCCGGGTGGTATATCCCGATACCCATCGTGGCATCCACGGGCTCTGAATGTTAATCTTCATCTGGATGCAGATTACCGCCCCAATGAAGAACGATATGAGCAGTACGATTGGAATGGAGTCGACGCCAAGCTGCGACATTTCCTTGACGTATCTTTTCATGAACATGCGCATGCGCTCAGGGATGGTAAATGTCCTTCCCATGAGCAAGATGTATTTGCCTAATGTTACCAGTGATTTGTGTATAAGCATGGCCGAAATGTTGTTATTCGGTTGCAAAAGTAACCAAAATCAATTAAAAAACTGCAATAAAAGTAATAGTTTTTACTTTTATCAACGTTATTAGGGACATTTTTGCTAATTTTGCCGAGAATTTAGAAACACAAGACAACATAACTATATGGACGAGAATATCCGGAATGCAGAATCGGCGCCGCAGACCATGACACTGAGAGCCGAGGGACTGGTTAAGCGATATGGCAAGCGTACGGTTGCCAATCAGGTGTCGTTTGATGTGAGGCAGGGCGAGATAGTCGGACTGTTGGGACCCAACGGTGCCGGCAAGACGACTTCTTTTTATATGACTACGGGACTCGTCGTGCCCAACGACGGACACGTGTTTATCAACGACCAGGAGATTACAGATTATCCTGTATACAAGCGTGCCCGTGCCGGCATTGGCTATTTGCCGCAGGAGGCGAGCGTGTTCCGCAAAATGAGCGTAGAGGACAACATCATGTCGGTGCTTGAGATGACAAATCTCAATAAAGAGCAGCGCAACGAGCGCCTTGAGAGTCTGCTTGCCGAGTTCCGCCTCAATAAAGTACGCAAGAACAAGGGCGACCAGCTCTCGGGAGGTGAGCGCCGCCGTACGGAGATAGCCCGTTGTCTTGCCATCGACCCTAAGTTCATCATGCTCGACGAGCCTTTTGCCGGTGTCGACCCTATAGCCGTAGAGGATATCCAGCATATCGTATGGCGCCTTAAATACCGCAATATCGGCATTTTGATTACAGACCACAATGTTCAGGAGACACTGACCATTACCGACCGTGCCTATCTGCTCTTTGAGGGGAAAATTCTCTTTCAGGGCAATCCTGAACAACTTGCCGAAAACCAGATAGTTAGGGAAAAATATCTCGGAACGTCGTTCGTTCTCAGAAAAAAAGATTTCCAGCTCATAGACGAGCAGAAAAGGGCAAGGGAAAGTGCCGAAAACGGTTAAAAAAACAAATTTTTCACCTATATATTAGGTAAAGTCAACAATAATGAGTAATTTTGCAACTCATTTGAATAAAACCGAAAAGAAATAATAACGTAAAATAATAAAGAAAATAAAGATGAACATTTCATTTGAAAACCCAGACAAGATCAATGGCAAGCTTACATTGACAATCGAGGAGGCTGATTTCGCACCTGAGGTAGAGAAGACTCTAAAGGACTATCGCAAGAAAGCCAACATCCCGGGTTTCCGTCCCGGCCAGGCTCCTATGGGTCTGATTAAACGTCAGTTTGGCGCATCGGTAAAAGTCGACGCCATTAACCGCGTTTTGGGCGAGCAGTTGCAGAAATACATTGTCGACAACAAAATCCACATGCTCGGCGAGCCTCTCGCAAGCGAGAGCCAGGAGCCTGTAGATCTCGACAAGGAGGCTCCATATACATTTGCATTTGACATTGCCGTTGCTCCTGAGTTCAATGCCGAGCTTTCAGGCAACGACACCATCGACCACTACAATATCACTGTTGACGACGCTCTCATTGACCGTCAGGTTGACATGTTCGCCTCACGCTCAGGCAGCTATGCAAAGGCTGAGGAATATAAGGACAACGACATGCTGAAGGGTGACCTCCGTGAGCTTGACGAGAACGGCAACACCAAGGAGGGCGGTCTTACTGTTGAGGCGGCGGTTCTGATGCCAAGCTACATCAAGGTAGACGACCAGAAGAAGCTCTTCGAAGGCGCTAAGCTCGGTGACATCATCACTTTCAACCCACGCAAGGCTTATCCGGAGAGCGACGTAGAGGTATCGTCACTTCTCAAAATCGAGAAAGATAAGGTTGGTGAGTATGAGGGCGACTTCAGCTATCAGATCACAGAAATCAGCCGCTACGAGAAGGCTGCTGTTGACCAGACTCTCTTCGACAGCGTGTTTAGCAAGGATGCGGTGAAGAGCGAGGAAGAGTTCCGCAACAAGATGTCTGAGGGCCTCGCACAGCAACTCGCTGTTGATGCCGACTATAAGTTCCTGCTCGATATGCGCGCATACGTTGAGAATAAAGTTGGCGAGCTTACCTTCCCCGACGCTCTTTTGAAGCGTATAATGCTGAAGAACAATGAGGACAAGGGTGCCGAGTTTGTTGACAAGCACTATGACGCAAGCGTTAAGGAACTGGCATGGAGCCTTATGAAGAACCAGCTCGTTGAGGCTGCCGGCATTAAGATTGATGATGCCGATGTGCTCAACGCTGCCAAGGAGACCGCGCGCATACAGTTTGCTCAGTATGGCATGAACAACGTGCCGGAAGAGTATGTTGAGAACTATGCTAAGGAAATTCTGAAGAAGCAGGAGAATGTACAGGGATGCGTTGACCGCGCTCTCGACATCAAGCTCGTTGCTGCCATCAAGGGTGTTGTCAAGTTGAACGAGAAGAATGTGTCGCTCGACGAATTCAACGCAATGATGAGCGATAAGACTGCAAAATAAGCTCTCGGATAGAACAAAATTGCACGCTATAACATTTTTTTAGAAAAAAAACTTCTTTCATAAAGAGGTTATCGACTTTTTTTATTAACTTTGTCATACGAACAAGATAATAAGAGCCGATAACCTCTTTTTATGTTGCCGCAACAGACTGCCAAAACAGAATATTTATTATACAGAAACAGAGTATGAACAGCGATTTTAGAAAATTTGCCACCAGACATCTCGGCATCAACGGATTGGTGCTCGATGATGTTGTCAGCAGCCAGAACCAGTATCTTAACCCCTACATCCTTGAGGAGCGGCAGCTAAATGTTACCCAGATGGATGTGTTCTCGCGCCTGATGATGGACCGCATCATATTTCTTGGGACAGAAATTAATGACTATACAGCCAACACTCTTCAGGCACAGCTTCTGTATCTCGACTCCGTAGACAGCGGAAAAGATATCTCTATATATATAAACTCTCCTGGAGGAAGCGTGACTGCCGGATTGGGCATTTACGATACCATGCAATTCATATCGAGCGATGTCGCCACAATCTGTACAGGAATGGCTGCCTCTATGGGGGCCGTGCTGCTCGTTGCCGGTGCAGAGGGCAAGCGCTCGGCTCTTACTCACAGCCGCGTTATGATACATCAGCCGTTGGGCGGCGTGCAGGGGCAGGCCTCAGATATAGAGATTGAGGCTAAGGAGATACAGAAGTTTAAGAAAGAGCTTTATAACATTATCTCCGAGCACTCGCATACTCCTTTCGAGAAAGTGTGGCAGGATTCCGACCGCAACTATTGGATGACAGCTGACGAGGCAAAGGAGTATGGAATGATAGACAATGTTTTAAAACGTAAAAAGTAAAGATGCCAAGAAAAAACTGTAGCTTCTGCGGAAGAAGCGATAAGGATGCAAAGATACTTATCTCAGGAATTAACGGCTATATCTGCGAGAGTTGTGCTAAGCAGGCTTACGAGATTGCCGTTACACAGGGCTGCTTTGACCATGCCGGGCAGACATCGTCGGGTTTCAGTTTGAAGAAGGTGCCTAAGCCGAAGGAAATTAAGGCTTATCTCGACGAGTATATTATCGGTCAGGATGAGGCCAAACGCCATCTTGCAGTTTCTGTTTACAACCACTATAAACGTCTGCAGCAGCCTGTCGACGAGAATGGCGTAGAGATAGAGAAAAGTAACATTATAATGGTGGGCTCAACGGGTACCGGCAAGACTCTTCTTGCACGTACCATTGCGCGTCTGCTCGATGTGCCGTTCACTATTGTCGATGCGACGGTGTTTACCGAGGCGGGATATGTAGGCGAGGATGTTGAGAGCATTCTCAGCCGCCTGTTGCAGGTCGCAAATTATGATGTTGCAGCATCTGAGCGTGGCATTGTTTTCATTGACGAGATTGACAAGATAGCCCGCAAGAGCGACAACCCCTCAATCACCCGTGACGTGAGCGGTGAGGGCGTGCAGCAGGGATTGCTGAAGCTTCTTGAGGGAACTATGGTAAACGTTCCGCCAAAGGGAGGCCGCAAGCATCCTGACCAAGACTACATACATGTCGACACAAAGAACATTCTCTTTATTTGCGGCGGCGCTTTCGACGGTATCGAGCGAAAGATAGCACAGCGGCTAAATACCCATACGGTGGGTTATAACTCTGTGCAGAATGTGCGCCAGATAGACAAGGAAGACCTTATGCAGTATGTGCTGCCGCAAGATTTGAAGTCGTTCGGACTTATACCGGAGATTATAGGCCGTCTGCCTGTGCTCACATATCTTAAGCCTCTCGACCGTGAAGCTCTTCGCCGCATTCTCGTAGAGCCTAAGAACTCTATTGTGAAACAGTATGTGAAACTGTTTGAGATGGATGGCATAAAACTCACGTTTGTAGAAGATGCTCTCGACTTCATTGTTGACAAGGCCGTGGAATATAAGCTTGGAGCACGTGGACTGCGCTCTATAGTAGAGTCGGTTATGATGGATGCCATGTTTGAGGTTCCGTCAAAACGCGCGAAAAAGTTCGATGTTACGCTCGAATATGCCAAGCTGCAGCTTGACAAGGCTCATCTGCTGTCCGATAATTAAAATACAATATGCCCAGAAAGGGCGAAAGGCACTTAGCCAGGGGCAACGCCTTGGGTGATAGACGTACTCAAAGAATACGCCCCGTAAGGGCAAAAGCATTATTGCAACATGAAATATTGCAGCCGAACAATATACTAAAAAACATTTACTGACCTTATGGCAAAAAAAGACAGTTTGACCAAAAAACTAAAGCAGTTTTTCGGTTTTGACAAGTTTAAGGGTGATCAGGAGGCCATTATCAGCAATCTGCTTGCCGGCAACGACACTTTCGTGCTCATGCCGACAGGTGGAGGTAAAAGTCTCTGCTATCAGTTGCCTTCGTTGATAATGGAGGGAACGGCTATTGTCGTCTCACCACTCATTGCCTTGATGAAAAATCAGGTCGATGTCATTAATGGCATGACAGAAGAGGGTGGGGTGGCGCATTATCTGAACTCGTCGCTAAACAAGGCTGCCATAACACAGGTCATGGACGATGTGAGAAGCGGAAAGACAAAGTTGCTGTATGTGGCGCCCGAGTCGTTGAATAAGGAGGAGAATGTTGAGTTCCTAAAGACGGTGAGAATATCTTTCTATGCCATAGATGAGGCTCACTGTATATCGGAGTGGGGACACGATTTCCGCCCTGAGTACCGCAACATTCGTCCAACCATCAGCAAGATAGGCAATGCCCCGGTCATAGCTCTCACCGCTACGGCTACCGACAAGGTGCGCACAGATATAAAGAAATGTCTCGGCATTGTCGATGCCAAGGAGTTTAAAAGCTCTTTCAACCGCCCCAACCTTTATTACGAGGTAAGGCAGAAACGCACCGATGACGACACCAACAAGCAGATAATAATGTTCATTCGCCAGAATCCGGGAAAGAGCGGCATTATATATTGTCTCTCACGCAAAAAGGTGGAGGAGCTGGCGGCTGTACTGAAGGCAAACGAGATAAAGGCGGCGCCATATCACGCAGGACTCGACTCTGCCACACGCTCACAGACACAGGACGACTTCCTTATGGAGCGTATAGATGTCATTGTGGCTACAATAGCCTTCGGTATGGGTATCGACAAACCCGACGTGAGGTTTGTCATACATTACGACATACCCAAAAGTCTCGAGGGATATTATCAGGAGACAGGACGTGCCGGACGTGATGGCGGTGAGGGACAGTGTATTGTGTTCTATTCGCCAAAGGATCTTCAAAAACTGGAGAAGTTTATGGAGGGAAAGCCTATTGCCGAGCAGGATATAGGCAGACAGCTGCTTCAGGAAACCGAGGCATACGCTGAAAGTTCCGTGTGCAGGCGAAAGCTGTTGCTCCACTATTTCGGTGAGACCTACGAGCCCGACAACTGCGGAAACTGTGACAACTGTCTGCATCCGAGTCAGAAACGTGACGCAAAGGATGCTCTCGTCATTGTGCTCTCGGCAATAAAGGCAATTAAAGAGAACTTCTTGCAGGATTACGTGATAGACTTCGTTAAGGGGCGTGCCACCGACGATATAGTCTCCCATCATCATGACGAGCTTGAGGATTTCGGTGCAGGAGAGGATGAAGACCCTAAAATATGGAACCCTGTTATTCGCCAGGCTATGATAATGGGTTACATTAAAAAAGATGTAGAGAACTACGGATTGCTGAAACTGACATCGGCAGGCAAGAAGTTTATCAAGTCGCCTTCTACTTTCATGATTGTCGAAGACCGTGAGTTCAACGATGACTATGAGTCAGAAGACCACGATATGGGAATGTCAGCTCTCGATTTGCCTCTGTATTCTCTTCTCAAAGGACTGCGGAAGAAGGTGGCTAAGGCGAACAGTCTGCCTGGATATGTCATTTTCCAAGACGTGTCGCTTGAGCAGATGGCAACCATGTATCCTGTAACCATGACAGAGTTGCAGAACATACAGGGCGTAGGTGCCGGAAAAGCCAAACGCTATGGTAAGGAGTTCTTGGACGTGATACGCAAATATTGCGAGGAAAACTCTATAGAGCGCCCTGAGGAGCTGCGGGTGCGCACGGTGGCAAAGAAAAGCATGCTCAAAGTGAAAATTATCCAGAGTATAGACAGGCAGATTGCTCTCGATGATATAGCACAGGCGCAGGGGCTTGAGTTCGAGGAGCTTCTCGATGAGGTCGATGCTATTGTATATAGCGGAACGAAGCTGAATATAGACTATTTCCTTGAGGAGGTTATGGACGATGACCATGTTGACGATATCTACGATTATTTCATGGATAGTGATACTGACAGCATTGATGATGCTATTGATGAGCTTGGCAGCGACTATTCTGAGGACGAGATACGTCTTGTACGCATAAAATTCCTGTCGGAACAGGCAAATTAATCAAATAAGGTTATCAGGTTTAAAGGTTATGAGGCCGTGATGTTATAAGGTGAAAAGTGTAATCTCATCTCATAACCTCACAACCTCATAACCTCACAACCTCATAACCTCACAACCTCATAACCTCACAACCTCACGACCTTAAATATGACTTTTAACCCCCACAACCTAATAACTTTCCAGTCTTGTTACCGCGACTTGTCAAGTCTCGGCGTTCCCATCATAATCGGACAAATTGGAACCATTGTGATGTCGTTTGCCGACACGCTTATGATAGGTCATCATTCAACACTTGAGCTGGCTGCGGCATCGTTTGTCAACAACATGTTTGTACTTGTCATAATAATGGCACTGGGATATTCTTATTCCATTACTCCCGTTGTAGGCTCTCAATATGGAATCAATGACTACCGTGGAATAGGGCAGACTTTGAAAAATGGAGTTGTTGCCAATCTTGGCATATCTGTGGTTCTCATTGGGGCAATGACATTGCTATATCTCAATATTGCAAGGCTCGGACTGCCCTCAGAGCTTATTCCGCTCATGCGCCCATATTTCTTGGTGCAGCTTGTCTCGCTGCCTTTTGTATGTTTTGCCAATGCCTTTAAGCAGTTTTTCGACGGAATCACCGACACCCAAACATCAATGTGGATATTGCTTACGGGAAATGTCGTCAATATCGTAGGCAACTGGATGCTCATTTACGGTAATCTTGGAATGCCCGAGCTTGGACTTCTCGGTGCGGGTATTTCTACTTGCTTTGCCCGTTTGCTGGTGGCTGTGGCGTTTGCCGTATTCTTTCTCCGCTCGAGCCGTTGCCTCTGCTATCGTGGCGCATGGCTAAAGGGTAAGATTAAATTCTCTGAACTACGAAAACTGAATGCCTTAGGCTTGCCGCTGTCTGTTCAGATGGGGCTTGAGACAGGAGCGTTCTCCCTGTCAGGCATTCTTGTAGGTTGGATAGGTACAACCGCACTTGCCGCACATCAGATTATGCTTACCGTGTCTCAGCTTGGCTTCATGGTCTATTATGGTTTCGGTGCTGCTGTAGCCATAAAGGTCAGTATGAGCAAGGGGCGTCAGGCATTTGATGAGGCACGGCGATATGCCCATGCCGGATTTCATCTTGCCTTGATGGTTGCCTCTGCTGTGTCACTGCCGCTGTTTCTTTTCAGAAATTCCCTCGGACTGCTGTTTACCGATGATGCCGAGGTGTGCGGTCAGGTGGCCGTACTTCTTTTGCCTTTTGTGCTCTATCAGATTGGCGACTGTCTGCAATGTGTCTATTCCAACGGCCTTCGCGGTCTGACCGTCGTAAAGCCACTTGTGCCGGTAGCCTTCGTTGCCTATTTTGTGATCTCGCTTCCTTTAGGCTATCTTCTTGGCATAAAGCTTGGTATGGGGCTTGAGGGTGTATGGCTCGCATTCCCAGCTGGACTCACCACAGCCGGCATTGCGTATCTCGCCTGCTTCGTATGCAATGTGCGTGGTCTGTCTAAAAAAATGTAGAATCCATCGGGCAGGCTGCGCATATATGGCGCAGCAATGGTTTTGCTGTTAAATTGATTTAAAGACGAAAGAAAAATTTGGTTTATACGTGATAAGTGGAAAATTATTGCTAAATTTGCACGCAATAAATTTTTTAGGTAATATATGTCATCATTTGTTGCAGATAAAATTGTGATGGACGGTCTGACTTTTGACGATGTCCTTTTAATCCCTGCTTATTCAGAGGTGTTACCGAAAACGGTAGAGTTGAAAACCAAGTTCTCCCGACACATTGACCTTAATGTGCCGTTTGTTACTGCTGCCATGGATACCGTGACTGAATCGGCCATGGCAATCGCCATTGCGCGCGAGGGCGGTATCGGTGTCATTCACAAAAACATGACCATCGAGGAACAGGCGCACAATGTGGCTATTGTGAAGAGAGCTGAGAACGGTATGATTTACGACCCCGTAACCATCAGGCGTGGACGCACGGTGCAGGATGCTCTCGCCATGATGCACGATTATCATATCGGAGGCATTCCTGTAGTTGACGACAACAACCATCTCGTAGGCATCGTTACTAACAGAGACCTTCGCTTCGAGCGTCATCTTGACAAGAAGATTGATGAGGTGATGACATCAGAAAACCTTGTTACCACGCATCAGCAGACTGATCTTGTTGCCGCCGCACAGATTTTGCAGGAGAACAAGATAGAGAAGCTGCCTGTTGTAGATGCAGAGAACCATCTTGTAGGACTTATCACATATAAGGATATCACCAAGGCAAAGGACAAGCCAATGGCTTGCAAGGACAGCAAGGGCCGTCTTCGTGTTGCCGCAGGTGTAGGTGTTACTGCCGATACCCTGCTCAGGGCTCAGGCGCTTGTAGATGCCGGTGCCGATGCTATTGTTATCGATACAGCCCACGGTCATTCACTGGGTGTGATTGAGAAACTGCGTGAGGTAAAAGCCGCATTCCCACATATCGATGTAGTTGTAGGAAATGTCGCAACCGGTGCGGCTGCGAAGATGCTTGTTGACAATGGTGCCGATGCCATCAAGGTGGGTATCGGTCCGGGGTCAATCTGTACAACCCGTGTTGTTGCCGGCGTAGGCGTTCCTCAGCTCAGTGCGGTCTACGATGTTTATTCTGCATTGCAGGGCACAGGCGTGCCATTGATTGCTGATGGCGGCCTGCGTTATTCCGGCGATATCGTGAAGGCTCTGGCTGCCGGCGGAAGCTGTGTTATGATAGGCTCGCTCGTTGCCGGAACAGAGGAGAGTCCGGGCGAGACCATTATCTTCAACGGACGTAAGTTCAAGAGCTATCGCGGCATGGGCTCGTTGGAGGCTATGGAGCAGAAGAACGGCTCTAAAGACCGCTACTTCCAGGGCGATACTGTTGATGCCAAGAAACTTGTACCAGAGGGAATTGCTGGCCGTGTGCCTTACAAGGGAACCGTTCAGGAGGTTATCTACCAGCTTATCGGCGGTCTGCGCTCAGGCATGGGATATTGTGGTGCGGGCACAATCGACTTGCTCCACAATGCCAAGTTCGTCCGCATAACAAACGCCGGTGTTTTGGAGAGCCATCCGCATGATATCACTATCACAAGTGAGGCTCCAAACTATTCAAGACACGAATAAATTAATAAGTTGATGAGTAAACGAGTTGACAAGTTGACAAGTAAACGAGTTGACGAGTTTTTTCTCACTTAACAAGTAGACATGTGGGCGAGCTGACAAGTTGATAAGTAAAGAGGTTGATAAATCCATACTAAACGGACTGACAACTTGTCTACTCGTTAACTTGTCAACTCGTCAATTTGAAAAAAATAAAATTATGAAATCACAACTCTTAGGGTTTATGCTGCTCTGTTGCGGTATGGCATTCGCACAGTCTGCCGATCCTGTCATAATGAAAATAAACGGACAGCCTATAAGCAGGTCGGAATTTGAGTATTCCTTCAATAAAAACAATTCTGAAGGCGTTATCGACAAGAAGTCGGTAGAAGAATATGTTGATTTGTTCATCAACTATAAGCTCAAGGTTGAGGCTGCAAAGGCGGCGCGTCTTGATACCTTGAAGTCGTTCCTCGACGAGTTTGCAGGTTATCGTGACCAGCAGATACGCCCGGCTATAATTACCGACGACGATGTAGAGGCAGAGGCAAAGCGCATCTATACCGAGACCCAGCAGCGCATCGACGGCAATGGCGGCATGATAAAACCCGCACATATTCTTGTACTTGTCTCGCAGAAGGCCACACCAGAGCAGCGTGAGGCAGCCAAGGCTAAGATTGATTCCATTTATAATGTACTGAAGAATGGCGCCGACTTTGCCGAGACCGCAAAGGCATGCTCTGATGACAAGAACTCTGCTGTCAAGGGAGGCGAGCTCTCGTGGATAGCAAAGGGCATGACTCTGAAGGAGTTTGAGGATGCCGCTTGGAATCTTGAAAAAGGACAGATGAGCGAGCCTGTGCTTTCTCCTGCCGGATGGCATGTTATATTGCAGAAAGATAAAGGCAACTTCTATTCTTACGAGAGCCAGCGCAATGACATATTGAAATTTATCGATATGCGCGGACTGCGTGAGAAGATTATCGACAACAAGCTCGACTCTCTCTCAAAAGCTGAGAATACGACCTCTGAAAAAATTCTCGAGGCAAAGCGCATTGAGATGGAAGCTGCCGACTCTGACTTAAAGAACTTAATCCGTGAATATCACGACGGTCTGCTTCTTTACGAGATAAGCAACAGAACCGTTTGGGAAAAAGCCGCTACAGACACCGTAGGGCTTGAGAATTATTTCAAGAAGAACAAAAAGAACTACAAGTGGGACGAGCCACGCTTCAAGGGTATTGCCTACCATGTGAAGGAACAGGCTGACGTGAAGGCGGTTAAGGATGCCGTGAAGAAATTGCCTTTCGGCAAATGGGCGGACAAATTGCGTACGACATTCAACAACGACAGCGTTCTGCGCATCCGTGTGGAGAAAGGATTGTTTAAGAAAGGCGACAATGCGCTCGTAGACCGTGAGGTTTTTGGCGTAGATACTGTGGCAAAGCCAATGAAGGATTATCCAATCGATGCCGTATATGGCAAAAAGCTGAAAGCTCCTAAGGAAATGTCGGATGTCAGGGCACAGGTTTTGGCCGACTATCAGGACATGCTTGAGAAGGAGTGGGTGGCACAGCTTCGCCGCAAATTTACTGTTGAGGTTGACGAGGCTGTGTTGAAGACTGTAAACAAACACTGATAACAAACAGCCTTTGGCAAGTTTCTTTTTATCTCTCTTTGTGAGAAAAACTATAAGGCCCGCACATGCCGGCCGCAAAATATATAAATTAGATGAGAAAAATCAATAGAATAGCAGGACACGCCGTTTTTGCCTCATTTTGCATGCTGGCTGTGTTTGTCGGCAGGGCCGGAGGTCTCGCTTCGCAGCTGGTGCCCGACAGCCGTATGGCAAATTCTGATGAGGAAAATACCGTAAGCCAGATTCCTGAAAGTAGCGTCATTGATGAGGTTATTTGGGTAGTTGGTGATGCGCCTATATTAAAATCGGATGTTGAGGTGGCAAGAATGCAAGGACTGGCTGAGGGAATGATTTGGGATGGTGACCCTGACTGTCTTATTCCGGAACAGCTTGCCATACAGAAACTGTTCCTACATCAGGCAGAGCTTGACAGTATAGAGGTTACTGAGGGCGAGGTCGCCAATGGCGTTGAGAAGCAAATCGACTATTGGGTGCAGCAAATGGGCTCGAGAGAGAAACTGGAGGAATACCGCAATCAGTCGGTAACTCAGATGCGTGAGAGCATGCGCGACGAATATCGCAACACCCTGCTCATTCAGAAAATGAAGGAGAAACTTGTTGAGGATATAAAGGTCAGTCCTGCAGATGTGAGAAACTATTTCCGTGAGTTGCCCGAGGACAGCATACCTTTCGTTCCTACCGAGGTGGAGGTTGAGATTATTGAGCGCGCTCCAAAAATTAAGCCCGAAGAGGTGAGCCGCATAAAAGACCAGCTTCGCAACTTTACCGACCGGGTTACTTCAGGCGAGACAACTTTCGCTACTTTGGCGCGTCTTTATTCTGAAGACCCTGGCACGGCCCGCAAGGGTGGTGAGCTCGACTATGTAGGCCGCGGATTGCTCGACCCTGCTTTCGCAACAGTGGCTTTCAACCTTACCGACCCTAAGAAGATTTCTAAGATTGTAGAAAGTGAGTTCGGTTACCATATTATTCAGCTTATCGATAAGCGTGGAGACAAGGTTAAGGTACGTCATATTCTCTTGAAACCACAAGTGGCTCAAGACGAAATCGACATGTCTTTGGCTCAGCTCGACTCAATAAGCGACGATATCCGCAGCGGTAAGTTTACCTTTGAGGATGGCGCGACATTCATCAGCGATGACAAGGACACCCGCAATAACCACGGTCTTATGTCGAACCTTACAGAAGATGGTATGACGTCACGTTTCCAGATGAAAGATCTGCCGACGGAAGTGGCAAGAGTTGTCGACACGCTGAAGGTTGGCGAGATTTCTAAGCCTTTCACGCTCACAAAGAGCAATGGCAAAACATCGTGTGCCATAATAAAGTTGAAGAGCAGGATAGAGGGACACCGCGCGACTATTACGGAGGACTTCCAGACAATGCGGGGTGTTGTGTTGGCAAAACAGCGTCAGAAGGTTCTGCACGATTGGGTAACCGACAAAATCAAGCATACCTATGTCAGAATGAACGAGAGGTATAGGGGATGCAAATATGAATATCAAGGATGGATTAAATGACAAAAACCAACCAATCATCAATAATAGGCGGGCATAGAATAGCTTTTATAGTTGTTCTATGCCTGTTTGGGTTGGGCATGTTGTGTAGTGCCGCACCCAAAAAGAAACCTCGCAAGAAGGTGGACGAGCGTGTATACCTCATACATGCCGATGAGCTGAAATTTGACCAATATGGTGCTGTGCCCGGTGCGCAGATTGTAAGGGGAAAAGTGTCGTTCAGCCACAAGGGAGCCTACCTGTGGTGCGACAGCGCATATTATTATGAGCTTTCCAACTCCGTAAAGGCTTTCGGACACGTGAGGTTTAAGCAGGGCGACACTTTGTCGCTTACCTGTGAGCGTGCCGACTACGACGGAACGGAGATGGTGATGCATGCAAGGCAGAATGTGGTGCTAAAACATAGAAAGCAGACCCTGTACACTGACAGTCTTGACTACGACCGCCTCTACGACTACGCTTATTTCTACGACGGCGGACGGCTTGTCGATGGTGACGACAAACTTTCGTCGGACTGGGGTGAGTACAATACAAAGACCCGTGAGGCGGTATTCTATTACGATGTCAGGATGAGGAGTCCCGAGCGCCTTATAGAGACCGATACCCTGCATTATGATACACGTACATCGCTGGCACACATAACGGGTGTCTCAAAGATAACGTCAAAGGATGGGATAGTGCATACCACTGACGGTTTCTTTAATTCCAAGACCGACCAGGCACAGCTATATCAGCGCTCGACAATTATAAATAAGGCAAAAACCATAGTAGGCGATACTCTTTTCTATGATGACAAGACGGGTATTGGCGAGGGGTTCGGAAATGTGGTATATATAGATGCGGAGAACAAAAATGAGCTTAATTGCGGGCATCTTGTCTATAATCAGCTGACGGGAGAGGGCTTCGCTACCAAACAGGCTTTGGTGAAAGACTTCTCACAGAAAGATACTCTGTATATGCATTCTGATTCTCTGAAAATATACACATTCAATATAAATACCGATTCTGTTTACCGTGAGGTCCACTGCTTTAAGAAGGTCAGGGCATATCGTGTTGACGTGCAGGCTGTCTGCGACTCTTTGGTGTTCAACTCCAAAGACTCGTGTATGACTATGTACCGTGATCCCGTGGTTTGGAATGGCGACCGCCAGTTGCTTGGCGAGGAGATAAAAGTTTTTATGAGCGACTCTACAATCCGGGAGGCACATGTGCTCGGACAGGCTCTGTCGATAGAGGAAATGCCCGACAGCATACATTATAATCAGGTATCGTCTACCGATATGTATGCCTATTTCATAGACGGTGCAATCAGGCGGTGTGATGCCGTGGGCAATGTCAGAGCCGTCTATTTCCCAGTCGATGATAAAGACAGCACGTTAATTGGACTCAACTATACTGAGACCGATACAATGAAAATGTATCTCAGCAAAGAGCGTAAGATGGAGCGTATATGGATGCCAAAGGCTGTGGGTACGCTATACCCGATGACACAGATACCTCCCTCGAAACTCAAATTGACAAGTTTCGCTTGGTTCGGCTATATGCGTCCGGCCTCTCCTAAAGATGTGTTTGTTTGGAGAGGAAAACCCGAAGGTACGGAAATGAAGAAAACTTTACGGAAAGATGTGCCTTTGCAGAAACTTTAACAATATTGGTGTGTTTGATGTAATATAAATCAGTAATGAGTGACATAATACAGCTGCTTCCCGATGCGGTGGCTAACCAGATAGCCGCAGGAGAGGTGATACAACGCCCTGCGTCAGTGATAAAGGAACTTGTTGAGAACTCTATCGATGCCGGTGCAAAACGAATAGATGTGCTGGTTGTGGATGCCGGACGTACATCCATTCAGGTCATTGACGATGGCAAGGGCATGTCGGAGACAGATGCGCGCTTGTCGTTTGAGCGCCATGCCACGTCAAAAATCCGTCAGGCAAACGACCTTTTTGCGCTCCGCACAATGGGCTTCCGTGGTGAGGCACTCGCCTCTATTGCTGCCGTGGCGCAGGTTGAGTTGAAGACCCGGCTCGAGAGCGAGGAGGTAGGCACGCACCTTTCGCTGGCGGGATGCAAAATTACAGGGCAGGAGCCGTGCTCGTGTCCTGTGGGCAGCAACTTTCTGGTCAGCAACTTGTTCTTTAATGTTCCCGCGCGCCGCAAGTTCCTGAAGTCAAACTCTACCGAGCTCGACAACATCGTCGCAGCCTTCGAGCGCATAGTGCTTGTATATCCCGATATTCATT
>CABSIA010000030.1 GCA_902477645.1 uncultured Prevotella sp.
TCATCTGTAAGCAGATTCTCAAGACGCTCTTCGCCCACACATACACTTACACGCATTTCTGTGTTTTCGGTCTGGGCATATAAACCTGAATATTGCGACACAAACAGCAGCACCGCTATTATATGTAATAATCTTTTCATAATATCATGGATTTAAGAGTTTAACATCACTTTGTCAATATCATCTTCCTGGTGCTCACCAATTTGCCGTCTACTATCAGATTGTAAAGATACATTCCTGCATCCAATCCCTTGGACGTAACAGAGACGGTCACTTCACCACGGTCTGCTATTGCCTCATGGCGTATCTGCTTGCCGCTCATGTCGTATATGCAGATCATGGCTGTAGAGACGGTCTGTGGAATATTCATACGAATGGATGTGACATCTACAAACGGGTTAGGATTATTCTGAGAAATTGACGGTACTGAGGCAGAGAGAGTGCTGCCAAGACCTGTTGCATCTCCGTTGCCATTCTCACCTAAGGAACTAATGGCTGGAGCAGCCATAATCCGGCTATTGTTGCTGCCGCCCTGAAGCGTGGTTATTTGGGCTTTCAACTCCTTTATAGACTCAACGAGCAACGGAATCATCTCTATATAGTTTATCACCTTGCTGCCGTCAGCTTTCGTATACACTAAGTCTGGATATACAGCCTCTACTTCGTCTATAGACAGAGCAAAATGATTTTTTGTATAATATTGTCTTTCCATGCAAGTGCCGATATCAGTCATCAAAATAGAATCATTCGTTAAAATAGAATCTATCGGATTTATCACACTGCCAGAAACAGCATTGAAAGTTGAAATATTATCGGATACTGAATATGAATTGTCATCCACACTCATTGGACGAATAAATGGGAAACTTTCAACTTCATCCAACGACGGACCGAGTACCATACCGTCAATATATCCTCTTACAGTAAGGTCGCCACGTACAGATACCTTTCCATTGAAATATCCTGCATAACGCCCTATTAGCTCACAACCGTTATCAGCATTAGATGTACCATATACACCGGCTCCATTGTTGTTTTTTGCGAGACGCCCAAACACACCATAGTTCCAGCCATTTGTGGCATTGCCCGCAACACCCATTACACCAAAAGTACGGCCTTGTGATTTATCGACACCGTCAGCAGAAGTGGCGTTGCCGCAGACACCAACAAACATTTTCTTGCCGCCGTCAACCACGCTCGACATGTTTGCGCCATATATCCATTTACCGTTTCCTCCTGTAGCACGGCTGAAGATACCATTACGGTTGTCGTTAATATAGAAATTATATGTACTGTCGCCAACTCCGACCAAAGTAAGGTGAGACTGTGGAACGCCTGTCGGCAAGCCGATGGACACATTACCATTACCATGAATCTTAAGCTGTGCAAAAGATACAAGGCACAGGAAAACACAGATTGTGATAGTTAATAGTTTTTTCATAATTAGTCATAATTTAATGGTTAATATCTTTTTGCAAATATAAAACTAATTATGACTCACCGTTGTTTTTGTTAAATATTATTAACAAAAACAATTCATCGGTTAACAATTTTCCGTACTATTTTAGTATCATGGATTGGACATTATTTTGGCTCACCCGATAAATCTGGGGAAGGAGAATTTCATTGTGGAAAATGCAGTTAATGATATTAACTTATCTGACAATGTCAATACATTTACGATGCGCTCCGAAGGGGGCAGCCTGCATTGTATGTGTTTATTTCCCCCAATATTTTTTCGCTGAGCCGAATACAATCCAATTTGTTGAGTAACAAAAGGGGTGTATCAAATTAATTCTGATACACCCCTACAGGTTTTCTATATTTTATGGTATTAATATACAAATACCTTAAAGTCCTTGATGCTGCCTGGCGCACCCTGCTCGGCACGTGGTAGATATTCGAGAGCCGAAATGGTCTGAACGCTGCCAAGGTCGATGACGAGAAGATGTGGGAAACCGGCACCCTTTACAGTCATCCAATAGGTAGACTCCTGAAGATCGAAGACCTTATCGCCAGTATGGTTGCCATTCTCCTCCTCGCTGTCGGCATATTTTGTTGTCCAGCTCTCACGGCTCAACCGGCTGCCGTTTGTACCCTGTACATAAAGCTCGGCGATTGCCGCAACGTCTCCCGCATTGTGAATGCTGCCGCACTCAATGGCGAGATAGCGCCCCTTCGCTGCCTTGTCGAATTTCACGGTCTGCCATCCGTTGCCAGCTTTCAATGCGCCCTTTGCAACAGGAGTCATGGAGTTGAGGTCGGGCTTGTCGCCGATGTTGTTGTGCTTGTTGCTCTTCTCGAGCTGCAGCTTGTTTAGCTCAGGCTCAGCCTGTCCCCAGACTACAGTTTCTTTAGGACCGACAACATCGAGAACTACAACTTCATTCTTACCTTTCTTGAGCCAGCAACCTGGAATATAGAGCGTCTGCTGCGGGCCGATGCTCCAGATACGTCCCATGGCGTGTCCGTTTACATAAACCTGTCCCTTGCCCCATGTCTCGAAGTTAAGGAATGTGTCGCCGACTTTCTTCAGATTGAAGTAGCCACGGTAGTAACCGGCTTTGCCATTACCTGCCGGAAGACCAAGCCCCTCAGAAAGGCTTCCTGGTGCTTTTTCACCAAGCCGTACGCCTGTGCCGTTTTCTGTTGTTTTTAATGCGAACGCTTTTACTGCGGTACCGTAATCGTCAGGAATAGTACATGTTACAAAATGCTTGAGATTGATAGATACCTCATTTCCGTCAAGTTCCGTACTTATGACGACATCACCCACGATGCCTTTGAAATCCTTGATTGCACGGCCGAAATTAATACGTCCCATAGCCTCAAGAAGTATTGTAAGACGGTCACCCTTCTTTACCGGCGGAAGATTTACGGATTTTTCATTCTTAACACGGTCTATCTTGCCTATATACTTGCCGTTGATGAAAACCTGAGCAAAGTCGTGAGCGTCAAGAGTAAGTGTGCTCTGATTTGGGATTTCAGGAAGTTCCTTTGTATAAACAGCCGATCCCCATCCCATATTCATTTCCTCGAAAGTCATGTGACTGCTCTGGCTGTCCTTGAATATGCGACCGATGCCATTTGCGACTGGAGCATACTCTGTAAGCTGGAACTTAGGCACAGATATTATGCCCATAGGCGCCTTTGGTATGGCAGGCAGTTTCTTGCCGTCATTGTATTTGGCCATCATTTTGCGAAGCTCATAGAACTTAGGAGTTGCAAGACCCCACTCGTTGATTGGCGCATCGTAGTCGTATGATGTGACATCGGGAGCAAAGCCCGGTGAGTTTGCACCCGCCCAGTGGCCGAACGAAGTACCGCCGTGAGTCATGTAAAGGGAGAAGCTGATGCCCTTTGAGAGCATCTCGTCCATTCCCTCAACCATATCCTTTGCAGGACGTGTCTCGTGGCGTGCGCCCCACTTGTCGAACCATCCGCTCCAGAACTCAGAACACATCTTTGGAGCATCGGGACGAAGCTCGCCAAGTCTGCGGAACTGGTTGTCGATGTTTGCGCCGGTACCGAAGTTCATTGTCCAGACAAGGTCATCGAGACCGTTCTTTGTGAAGTTTGAAGACCAGTCGCACTGAAAGAGAGCCGGCCCGACGAGCTTGCCGTCGGCATTTTTCTTATACCAGTTGGCCTTCAGCACGTCACGTATCTCGCCCACGTATGCCTTGTCCTCGCCATACGAGCCATACTCATTCTCAACCTGCACCCTGATGATAGGGCCACCATTCTGAATGGTCAGCGGCGCAAGCTGCTCAGCAACTTTCTCCTCAAAAATCCTCACACGCTCCATGAAGTAAGGATCCTGCTCACGCAGACGGATATCTTTCTTCTTCAACAGCCACCAGGGAAGGCCGCCCATTTCCCATTCGGCACAAACGTATGGACCGGGACGTACGATTACATACATTCCATTTTTCTGTGCAAGACGGCAGAATGCGGCAACGTCGTTGTTGCCCGTGAAATCAAACTGTCCCTCAGCCTGCTCGTGGATATTCCAAAACACATAGATGCAAAGCGTGTTCATGCCGAGAGCCTTGCACATCTTGATGCGATGGTCCCAATAAGCCTGCGGAATACGCGGATAATGAACCTCGGCAGCCTTAACGATAAACGGGTTGCCATTTAGCAGGAAAGTCCCCTTGCCTACAGTGAAGTCGCCGGCCTTCGGTGCAGCTGCGGCATCAGCAGGTGCAAAAAGGGAGGCTGCGGCAAGAGCAATGGTAGCGAATAATTTGGTTAGTCTCATAAATATTAATAGTTATTTTTAATTGTTATAGTGATAGCGACTGTTGGTTGCAAGCCAGTTGCAAAGATACATCAAAATTTTGATTAAGCGAAGAGATAACAAAAGAAAAATGAGGAACTTGCACTTTCATACTAAAAATACAAAAAACGGACGGTATCCCATTTCGGAATACCGCCCGTCGTTATCAAGCAGTTGTGCCTGTTATTCTACATACAAAGTAGATACGTATGCGCCTTTGCCCACCTGAGGTGTTCCATTATAAGCGGCACGCACGCCAAGCATTGAGATTGTGTAACCCTCATTAATGCCGAGAGATGTGAACTTTCCAGACTCACCATCCCAACCTGTGAGCAGACCATATACATATACAGAGCCTGTAAGGTCAGCAATGTCAAAGTTTCCGTATTTTGTGTTTTTGATATCTTTCACTGTTCCGGTAAGCAGATAATACTTTTCAGCATCTACAGGAGCTGCAAGGAAATCCTTTACGGAAATAGCGGTTACGCCTCCTGGAACCGTAATGTGGCTTACGTAAGTGGCATTCTTCATCTGAGGATTGCCGTTATAGCTTGCCTTCGTACCCTTTAGTGTAACAACATCACCCTCTTTGATGCCGAGTGACTCGAACTTCTGAGCCTCACCGTCTGCTGTCAGAGTGCCATAAATATATGCCTCGCCTGTACCGTCAACAATATACATATTGCCATACTTAGAACTCTTTATTTCCCTCACTACACCGGTAAGAGTGTATTCGGCACCATCATCGTCCATGTTAAACGCAGAGATTGAGCCTTTAAGCGGATTACCAGCCTGCTGGAAAGTATAAGTTGCCTCACTGGTAGACTTACCGCTGCTTGAAGTAAACTTAATTGACCCCGAGCGTAGCTCTGCGCCGCTGTTAGGCAACACATTAAACTTGTACGAAACAGTGTCGGCAGGATTCTTCTCTAACTTTGTCGGCACACCGGCAATAAACTCAGAGTTCTTGTACTTAACCCAATCGGCAAACTCCGACGGTATCTCAAAGAGCGTACCCTTGCCCTTGAATGCGACCTTAACTTCTATGTCGCCACCGTCACGTCCTACTATCGCGCTTTCTGTTACCACCTTGATAAGAGACTTTGTAATCTTATTAACGGTGATATTAACAAGCTGTGCTGCTCCATTATAAGTGCTTTTTGGACCCTCCACCTCAACAACGTCTCCAACTTCAATGCCGAGACTTGCGAAATTCTTGGTTTTGCCATCCTTATCGAGAGTTCCATAAACGTAAACCTGGCCTGTCTCATCTGCAATATACATATTGCCGTATTCAAAATTGGCAATAGATGTCACAGTACCCTTCAAGCGATATGATTTACCGTCCGGGCCTGCGTTAATCTCTGCGCAAGTTGCTGTCTCAGGAGTCATATCACCCTGGCGGATATTGACAAACTGCACATTGCCGCCTGCATTGATATACAATGTCACCTCGCGGCCACTCTCTGACGCAGGAGCAGTGATTGTTATATTTGTCTCACCGGCTGTTCCTGAAATCTCAGAGATATTATACCAGCATGGGGTGAATTTATCATTGCCGTCCTTGTCCTTTGACTTGATGTTGCACTGACCGTCAACCTTCACAAGATCTTCCTGGAAGCTCCAGTCGCCTGTCGACTTTATAGAAACTGTCACAGAGCCACCATTATCCGGTATTGTGACATAAGTCTCGGATATCTGGAAATTACCCAATGTTCCCAGTGCGTCGTCATCGCTTGCACAAGCCACGAAGAGCAATGATGCAATCATGGCCATGAAGAAATATCTAAATTTCATATTATACTATGTTTTATTAATTGAATATATATTTGATACCAACAGAAGCATACCAGCACTGGCCAATGGCATGGTTGCGTACCCATGTCTTTGTGTTGCCGCTAACCGCAGACGGAGTTGAGAATGTGGCATAGCCGTCTTTGTCGGCACCCTCATACTTGAGGATGCGGCCCGAGTTGAGCGACGAATTCATGTACTTGCTCACACCCCATTTAGAGTTGAAGAGATTCATCAGGTTCTTGATGTCGCAGCTAAGCTGAAGCTTATGTGTTGTCTTGCCGAAGTTAACCTTGAAGTCGTGCTTGTAGCTGAGGTCAACACGGTGTACCCATGGAGAGTAAACGCTATAAGGCTCCGCATACTCGCCCTGATGATCTTTAAGATAGCTGTCGTTGTGTACATAGTCCATGAAACGGACCTTGTCGTCCTCCGAGACAAAACGGAACTCGCCGTCAGCCACCTGCTTGTCGGTAGGAACATAAATAGCGTCGTAGCTGTAGCCGTCGCCGTTCATGTCGTTAGCCATCATGTATGAGTAGCTGTAACCGCCGCGCCATGTCTCATAGATAAGGCTGAGGTGGTTGCCGTGCTTGTCGCTGTGAGTAGCAGAGAACACGAAACGGTCAGGAGTGACATACTGAGAGTTGTGCAGACGAATGTTGTTAGGACCCTCGTATGTAGGAACGTATGTGAAAGCAGACTCGGCATTAGAGCCTGGCATACCAGTAACCTCCTTGCTCACAGTGTGTGTATAGGCTGCCATGAGGCTGAGAGTCTCGATAGGACGGGCTGTAAGAGTGATGTTTGCAGACCATCCGTAGCCACGGCTTGTGTTCTCAAGCACAAATGCCTTTGTGTTTGAGCGGAAATCGCCTGTAGGATAGATAGGACGGTTGTCGACTCCGTTAAAGCGAGCGAAGCCCTCTACCGGACGCATACTCCAGTCAGAGATTGACACGCCATTGATGGTCTTGTTGTAGATGCCCTCAACAGTTGCCGTAAACGGGAACGATGTTGGAATCTGATAGTCAACGGCCAAAGAAGTCTTCCAAACCTGCGGCATCTTGAACTTAGGATCTACAGCGGCGATGGCAGATGGAACTGTACCCTCGTCAGAAGTGATATTCTCCGGGAAGCCCATGTTGATAAGTTTCTCACGGAGAGCGGCTGTGTAACCGTTGGCACCATTTACGAGACCACCCTTAAACTCATTCATCACCTCAGACATGCTGCCATACTTAGCTTTCACTGCATCTGGCAGATTATTGTATTTAGTAGAAGGGCCAAGCTGTGCCTGATACTGAACCATACCGCCGTTGGTAGGCATATTGGTGAAGAACACCAAAGGCAGACGGCCTACGAACAAGCCTGAGCCTCCACGGAGCTTAAGAGTCTTGTCACCAAGCACGTCGTATGTGAAACCGACACGCGGTGATATTGTAATGTGGGTATCTGGCCATTTGCCAGTATCAATATGACGGCCGTTATAGTCGAGTTCCTTAATAGCGTTGTTTGTCATCAAGTCGCCATTGTCGAAGAAGAGACCGTCGAAACGTATACCAGCGGTTAACTTAAGCTTCTCTGTAGGATTCCACTCATCCTGCGCATAAACGCCAAGCTTGTTGAACTGCACACGTGCGGCTGGCGAGCCCTCGCCACCATAACCGTAAGTAAGACAAACGACTTCGGGCGTCGCGCCGTTGATGAAATCGTCTACACTGCTATAACGGTAGTAACCTGTACCGTTACGCATATACTGGTTGTCTGCCATCTGGTGCTCATAGCTGAGCCCTGCGGTCAGCTTATGATTACCCATATAGTAAGTCACATCGTCCTTTACATTGAAGATGGTGTTGTGAACGGCGTTGTTGTAAGTGAACAACTCGTAACCCAGTGACATGTACTGGGTGTTGTTACCTGTTCCGTCCTGAATATCAATGAACGGGAACTCGCCAGAGTCTGTACCACGGACATCGTCCAGCTTAGAGAATGTTGCGAGGAACTGGTTTGACAATTTATCACTGAAACGGCTGTTCAAGTCAAAAGATGCTGAGTGTACAAGGTTCTTCATCGAGTACATTGAGTTAGAGAACGCCATTGAATAGAGCGATGTACGTCCAAAGGCAGAGCGCGTGCCACCGTCCATAGAAGATGCGTTAGGCGCATTCCATGCCAGATTGTTTGTGTGGTTGTAACGGATTGCCAAGTGATGGTTATCGTTGATGTTCCAGTCCACACGTGCAAGAATCTTGGTATTCTTCTCGTCAGCAGGGAAGCTGTTGTATGAGCCTGGATTATAGCCATACTTGTCGAGTACAAAGTTCTTCACACGCTCCATGTCCTCAACCGTTGTATAAGAGAGATATTTGCTCTCGTCTCCCACGCCATCCTCCGATGGTCTCCAGCGCACTGCGACAGTAGGAGTCTTTGAGAACTCGGCATTGGCGAAGAAGAACAGCTTGTCCTTGATGATAGGGCCACCGAGGGTGAAGCCGTATGTAGTGTTGCGGTCACGGTCGCGCGCGCCAGATATCACCTCGCTCTCAACAGCGTCGCCACGCATGTTCTCGTTGCGGTGATAAACGTATGCCGTACCCTTAAAGGTGTTTGTACCCGACTTTGTGACAGCGTTGACGCCACCGCCGATGAAGTTGGTCTGACGAACATCGAAAGGAGAGATAACTACCTGAAGCTCGTCGATAGCGTCAATAGATATCGGGTTGCCGCCACCAGGAAGCTTGTCGCTCAGACCGAAGTTGTTGTTGAAGTCGGCACCGTCAACAGTGAAATTGGCCGTACGGCCGTCAGATCCGGCAAATGTCATTCCATTACCTCCGTATGGAGAAAGGCGTGTGACATCTGTGATACTGCGGCTTACTGTAGGCAGAGAGGCAATCTGTGCGCTGTTGATGTTGGTTGTGGCACCCATCTTCTCAATGTTAAGCTTAGATGCCTTACCGCTTACGACAACCTCGCCAAGAACCTGAGCATCCTCGCTCATAGATGTGTTGAGGTTGTAGGTTTCACCCAACTGCAGTGTGACATCTTTAACTACCTTGGTCTCATAGCCAATGTAGCTGATTCTCACCTCGTATGGGCCACCAGAACGCATACCATTGATATTAAACATACCCTTGGTGTTGGTAACTCCTACGTAACGTGTACCGGAAGGCACGTGTACAGCCTCAATACTGGCTCCGATAACCTCTTCGCCGGCAGCTGTAATCTTACCTGACATTCCAGACGTAGTTACCTGTGCCAATGCTGACGATATAGCCATCATCAACATAGCTGCAAGGAACATAATCTTTTTCTGCATAACTTTGTGATTTGTTAATTAAAAATATGTTATAGAAAAAATAAAAAACTCATAACTTTAAATATTCGTATGCAAAATTATACAAATAATATCAAATAAATGGCAACACATTGTTTAATTTGTGTTAAATTTACGTTTCAAATATAATTACAAGCCATGAGTATACAGGTTCTAAAAACAATTTAAAGGGGGCGAACGCAAACAGTGCCGGCTGAAAACATGCATACGAAATCTTATAACGGGTAATTATTCTTGACGTTTTGCAGAATTCTTCCCTATGTGTTGCCAGAGTCATTGGTATCTGTTTAAAAACGCATGCGGCTGCGTTGGCGATAAGATTATTAATCTTACGCTCAACAGATTATTAATCTTATTGCCTTAAGATTATTAATCTTACTCAGAACGCATATATAAGCGTTTGGCAACGCAGAGGGAAGCATGAGCGCTTTTACAAAGATGCGTTTGAAAAAATTGCTTACAATGCCGACATCTTGAATACCGTAGACGTTACATGCAGTTCCATAGACTTCCACATGGGGGAAAGAGATAATTTGAGGAAATAATTTGGAGGTTTAAAGGTTTTAACCTATCTTTGCAGATGTCTGATTGAAGAGGACCTATACAGCACACTATCAAAAAATAACACTAACCATAAAAACCTTTTGACATGAACAACATTCCAATTGTATTCTGGCTAATACCTGTTGCCAGCCTTACGGCACTGGGTATGGCATGGTATTTCTTCCGCACCATGATGAAAGAGGAAGAGGGTACAGCACGCATGGCAGAGATTGCGCAGCACGTAAGAAAAGGCGCCATGGCGTATCTGAAGCAACAGTACAGAGTGGTGGGCATTGTGTTTGCGGTGCTCGCCGTGATTTTTGCATTCATGGCATACGTGCTCAACGTGCAGAACCCATGGGTGCCGTTTGCATTCCTTACAGGCGGTCTGTTCTCGGGACTTGCGGGTTTCTTCGGAATGAAGACGGCGACCTACGCGTCGGCACGTACGGCGAATGCGGCACGCAACGGACTTGACCGCGGACTGAGAATTGCTTTCAGGAGCGGAGCCGTGATGGGACTGGTAGTTGTAGGACTGGGACTTCTCGACATTGCTATCTGGTTCCTCATCCTCAACGCATTCTATGCAGGCGAGCCGTCAGCACTTATCACGATAACGACGACAATGCTCACATTCGGTATGGGCGCATCGTGCCAGGCTCTGTTTGCACGTGTCGGCGGCGGTATTTATACAAAGGCCGCTGACGTTGGCGCAGACCTTGTAGGCAAGGTAGAGGCAGACATTCCGGAGGATGACCCGAGAAACCCGGCAACTATCGCAGACAACGTAGGCGACAATGTAGGCGACGTGGCAGGCATGGGCGCAGACCTGTATGAGAGCTATTGCGGCTCTATTCTGTCGACTGCGGCTCTTGGCGCAACGGCATTTGCAATGAACGGAGAGATGCAGCTAAAGGCCGTTATCGCCCCTATGACAATTGCCTCGGTAGGCATATTCCTGTCGCTGATTGGTATTTTTACCGTAAGGACCAGGGAAGGCGCCACAATGAGAGACTTGTTGAGATCGCTCGGATTGGGAACTAACCTGAGCGCAGGGCTTGTGGCAGTCGCAACATTCGCCATATTATATCTGCTCGGCATGGAGAACTGGCTCGGCCTTTCAATGTCGGTTATAACGGGTCTTGTCGCAGGTGTGATTATCGGACAGGCAACAGAATACTACACCTCGCAGAGCTATAAGCCGACAAAGGCAATATCAGAGGCATCGCAGACTGGTTCGGCAACAGTTATTATAAAAGGCATAGGCACGGGAATGATATCGACAATGATACCTGTAGTCACAATCTCAGTCGCCATTATGCTGAGCTTCCTTTTTGCCAACGGTTTCGACATGAGCATGAGCACCGCATCGATAAGCCACGGACTGTACGGCATAGGTATTGCAGCCGTAGGTATGCTCTCAACATTGGGTATTACCCTTGCCACTGACGCATACGGGCCTATTGCCGACAATGCTGGCGGAAACGCCGAGATGAGCGGACTCGGAGAGGATGTCAGACACAGAACCGACGCTCTGGATGCTCTTGGAAACACTACTGCCGCCACAGGTAAAGGCTTCGCCATTGGCTCTGCCGCTCTTACTGCATTGGCACTGCTGGCTTCGTATATTGAGGAGGTAAAAATCGCAATGGCAAGAGCCGTTGAGAGTGGAAAGACTTTCGTTGATGCGACAGGAGAGATTTTTAACCCGGCAAACGCCGGCATCAACGATTTCATGGCCTTCTTCCAGGTAACGCTCATCAACCCAAAAGTCCTTGTCGGCGCATTCATCGGCGCAATGGCGGCATTCCTGTTCTGCGGACTTACCATGGGAGCTGTAGGAAGAGCTGCCGGCGCAATGGTAGACGAGGTGAGAAGGCAGTTCAGGGAGATAAAGGGAATACTTGAAGGCAAGGCTACCCCAGACTACGGCAGATGTGTGGAGATAAGCACAAGAAGCGCACAGCGTGAGATGATTTTGCCGTCGCTGCTTGCCATTATCATACCAATTATAGTTGGCATAGTATTGGGAGTTGCCGGTGTGTTAGGATTGCTCACAGGCGGTTTGGCTGCAGGCTTTACCTTGGCGATATTTATGTCGAACTCAGGTGGTGCATGGGACAACGCCAAGAAGTATGTTGAGGAAGGGAACTTCGGAGGCAAAGGCAGCGCGGCTCACAAGGCAACGATTGTAGGCGACACTGTAGGCGACCCCTTCAAGGACACAAGCGGCCCGTCATTGAACATTCTTATTAAGCTGATGTCGATGGTAAGCATCGTTATGGCTGGCCTGACAGTAGCTTTCGCATAACATATTCAGATAAAGAAAAACAAAAAAGAGCTTACTTTCCGTAAGCTCTTTTTGTTGGGATACCCGGACTCGAACCAGGAAAGGCAGGACCAGAATCTGCAGTGTTACCATTACACCATATCCCAATGCTGTTGACAGACGTTTTATCTGTTTTGCGGTGCAAAGGTACTGCTTTTTTATCAATCACCAAAACTTTTTGGTGTTTTTTTTATATCTCATGCCTTATTTTTTCTCTTTTATATACAAAACCGTTAATTCGTCAGTCTCTTACGACCATCTTACGCACTTTATTGCCCTGCTTGACGATGACGATGCCACGGCGTGGAGTTTGAAGAGGTGTGCCGTCGATTGAATAGTAGCGCACGGCGGCATCAGTTGCTGTAGCGCTTTCCGTGTCAGGAATCACCTCGATTCCGGAAGGCAGCTCGCCACCTGAGAGGAATAGAGCTATAAGCTCGCCAAGCTCTTTGACGGCATCCTTTACGGCATTGTAATCAGCATAGCCGTAGTTGGTGAAGGCTGTAGCGTATGCAGCCACAATGTCGGCAAACTGCTGATATTGGCTGCTGTTTTGATTGGCTGCAAGAGCATTGTATGCAGAGGTTAGCGTGTCGGCAAGAGCTGTATAGTATCTGTCGATGGTAGCCTCGCTGTACAGACGGATACCGCTACTTGACCTTGTCTTCAGTACTGTGCAGAACGGCAATACCGGAGTTCCTGCATCTGCGTTGAGGAAGTAAGGCATGTTTGATTTCTCGCCCAAAGTCATAGCCTTTGCGTCAGCGGCCGTGTTGACTGTCGCAACAACAATGCTGTCGCTTAATGAAGAATAGATGGTGTCAGCAAGCACCTCCACATCAACAGCCGTGAATGTGTCAAGAGACGGGCATGAGGACAAATATGCAAAAGGCTCTGCGGCACTGACATGCGAGGCATGTTCTTGTGACAACTTGACGGTTGAGATACCTGTTATGCGGCGGGCCTGCATTCCAACCGGCACATCGGCAGCAAAAGGAAGCGAGGTTACATTCCATTTTGCAGACGCGAAAGGCGCCAGACGGAAAGTGGCTTTATTGGCATGGAAAGCCGCTAAGGGAGCAAACTCGTTGGCACCCACAACAACGAGGTTGTCGCAAACGCCGTCAGCAACAGCATTGGTTAAGCCGTCCACAGTCCGTGACAAATAATAGATTGCGTTAGGGTTGGCAGCCACAGGCTGTGAAGATATTCCCTCAACAGCTGTAAGATCGTACGATGTGACAAACGGGTCGGAAGCCGCCTCTGCGAAAAGAGTCGGGTTCCAGTTACCAGTAACGGCGGCATGACGCCCGTTGGCGGTCATAGACAATGTAGGCGCAAAGACTTTAAAATAGAGCACGCTGTCGGGGGTGGCAATTTCTATAGGGAACTTGCTTGTAGTTGTGGCTACGGGTACAAGATGAGCCTTGTAGCAGGAGCCTGCCTTAAGTCCCTTGAACTGGAATATTGTGTCGCATGTCTCGCCAATCTGGAACTGCAGTGAGGTTATAGACCTTACGGTAGAGTCGGCTGCCCAAGTGCCTGTCTCCGCATCATATTCAAAGACAGAGCAGCGAAGAGTTGGCTGACAAACCGTGCCGTTGGCACCATTAGTCAGACGCACACTGACATTGGCTGTAGTATTATAAAGATGGCTAAAGGCATAGCCGCCCGCGGATGTCACGTCAGAGCTTGTATCAAGCGAGATGCTCTCCAGGGTAAGGTCGGGAGTCGCCGACAGAACCTCAACGGTGGTCTGGTCAAGTAATTTATCGGCATTGTCGTAGAGGAATATATTCAGCGGACGCGCTGACGCAGGACGATAGTTGAATGTTATAATGGCACTGTCGCCAGACGCTACAACTGTTGTCTCGTCAGAAGCCGACGGAGCCGACGGCTTTGTAGAGTTTGCGGTGCAATAGAGATAGAACTTGCTTTGCGGCAAAGTGGCATTGTTGCGCACCTTGACATTTATCTCACCGTTAGTACGCTCATAGAGCACAGGGGGTATGATATTTGCTGAATAGTGCTGGTTTTTAGGTGTTATGTTGCAAAGCATGGTCTGGCTGGAGTTGAAGCCGTTCATGCCCGTCTCATCGTCAATGGTGAAATATCCGTCACCTTGTCCTCCCCATCCGAAATTGAAATGGTAAAGGCCTGTCGATGCCTGATAACCGTCGAGAACAACGGCGTGTCCGCCCTGCGACTCATTGGCACCGGTATACAGCATAGGCCTGCCGGATGCGAGGTTATCATAAACAAGTTTCTCCCATCCCTGCTGACTGTAACTCCACTTGCCGCAATAGTCGTTATTCAGGGCAAACTGTCCACGCAAGACATCTCCCATATTAGAGTTCTGCCCAGAGGTTGCCGTGCCCGAGCCATCTGCGTATGTGAGCCATGCAGAAGTTCCCGCCACGTACATGAGTACAGCTACCGCCGAGTCTTGTTTAATAGTGCCTGAGCCGCTGAGCTTCATGAGGTCGTAGCGTATGGGTGTTCCCTTTGGTATCGACACGGTGACAGGAGCTCCGCCATAGCCGTAGGTGGGAGTGTCGTAAAGAGTCTCTGTTGGATTGTCGACACGGAAATAATAAATAATCTGCGATGCTGCCGTGGCAAGACATCCGGTAAGAGCCTGATTGCCATTGTCGGTGCGGTGAGGCGCAAGCATGTTGTAAGGATAGCCCTGATTCCAATGAGTGGACATAAGCACAGGGACATCTTTCCATGTTGACTTATATGACGGCAATACCAGACGGCGGCGCGCCTTCTCTGGAGTCATGGTTGCAGTCTGACGTGTTCCCTGAGCCTGATGCAGTCTGTTTATCTTCTCCTCCCATGACTTCAGCATGCCTTTCAACGGAGCCGGCAGCTGCTCCTCGTCGAAATCGCCCTGTTCGGTATATCCGACTATTGGAGCTGTAGAGTCGTCGCCACTTACAATAACGTAGCCTTTGCCGGCACCACGCGAGAAGATGTAGTAAGGCGCCAACGGGACATCATCGGAAGAATTGTCGTTGATCGCGATAAGGGCATCGGCAACAATTCGTGCCTGAGCTCTGTCAATTTGTACGGCGCCAGCCTGCGTAGCAGCAAAAAGGCAAAGCGCCATGAGTAAATGTCGAAATTTCATATTTAACAGCGTATTAGTGGTTAGTTAAGTTCCGGCTGCAAAGTTACAAAAAATATCAATGAAAGAAAAAGAAAGGAAAAAATAAAATTGAGGAAAAGACGAAAGGAAAAATATAGGGCCGCAATGTGCAGCGGCCCTATAAGGGATTATGGTCTCAATGCCGGTTTCAGCTCGTCGGGCGACTCATTGGTAAACATATTTACCGGTGGTGCCTGCTTGGTGAAAAGATCTGTTATGGTTTCGAGAGGCACTGATATTGAGGGTTGGAACTCCCGGCTCTGCATATATTTCAATATCGAAGAACGCAACTGACGGGCCACAATGCGTCTGTCGAGGTGTGACGATATGTCGAAAGTAGTGATGAGCAGCTTGCCGCCAAGCACACGAGCCTCAGCTATCATGGCGAGCTTTCGGCTTACGTGCCATGTGTCGATAGGCTGGAAAGGAGGCTGATAAGAGACTGGGAAGGCGGCAAGGTTCATTACCTGTGCACGGTTGACAAGCTCCCACCAGTTCAGATTTTGCCAACTGTCGGTACAGAAATCGCCGAACACAGGATGCGAGGCGTCGATATAAGAGCCTGTTGTATGCGGCGGCCGCATCTTGAACCAGCTTGTGTTCCAAAATACAGGCAGATAGGTCTGTTTCACATCACTGCCGAAAGTAATCTTGCCAGCCGCCATAAGCAGCACTTTTCCACCATTGCGCAATATACCGACAGCCTTGGCATCGAGAGTGTCACAGATATGTATGTTAAGCTCCGCATCCTTATTTCCCGATGTCGGCGGCATTGCCACCTCTGACGGGTACACCCAGAAATCCCATTCATTTACGGCATCGCCTACCCTAACCTGCAATTGCAGTTTCTGCGGACGGCAAGATGTCTGCACTTCTTTGTATACAGACAACGGCAGCTCTACGGTTCCAAGACAGATGTTCTTACCTATAGGAATAGGATTTGCTGCAGTCAATGTTCCCGACACTGCCCCGACACCATTGCCCGATATGGTATAAGCCAGCACTGCATCAATCTGTGAGGCTGAGGCATTATAAACAGTTACAGGCACACGGAGAGTATCAGAAGTAGTAAATACGAAACGCGGGAAACAGGCAAGCGGAACAACAGGCGCACAGGCATGGCGGAAAACGTCCATATCCTTAGCATCGCGCACCCAGCTTTTCTCTTTCCAGAACACATTGAGCGGACCTACAAGAGCCGTGCCCTGCCCGCTGTAGTCGTTCAGTCCAAGAAGCTGAAACCCAGCATAATCAGGTGTGCGCAGATTGCGCTCTATCTCATATTTATATGCAAGAAGCTGCAAGCGGCTGCTCGACTCCAAAAACTTGTCAGCCATAGGAGCCATTCCGCCATTGGCAAGCAAATCCTCGAAAATATCGAAGTTGGAAGCCTTGTATACTCCCGTATAAAGCTGACGCTCACGGAAATCAGGGAATGCGCACCACTGTCCCTGCTCGTGGGCTATAACAGGAGTATTGGCAATCTTCTCCACCGTACCGTCAGCAAGCGTATCGTCTGCAAGAGCATAGGCGGGAGTTCCCTGTACTTTGAAATTGCGCGGGCGAAGCAACTGACCGTAATAGTCGTCGGCAGACTGAGGAGCCGCCTTGTCCCAAACAAGACCACGGGCACCACCCTTTACATGATAGTCGCTGTTGGCATCCCATGCCCATCCGCCACCTACTGACGCACCACAATACAGCCGGCGGTTGTCGCCAGAACTATGCCACCAGCTGACAAAGTCACGGCACCATGCCACCCAGTCGCCAGCCGGCTCGTTGCCTGCGGCAAGCATACAGAACGAGGGATGGTTGCCATACTGACGCACCATGCGCTGAGTCTCCTCAAGAAGATAGCGATCGATAGACATTCCACGATGAAGTTTCACGCCATGATTAGGCCAAGAAGGTCCCTCGGGCTGCAAATATAGTCCGAGCTTGTCGGCAGCACAGAAGGCAGCCTCGGGCGGACAATATGAATGGAAACGGATATGGTTGACACCATACTCCTTGCACTTGCTGAAAATCTGTGTCCACGAAGCCTCATCGGTAGGAGGATAGCCTGTGAGAGGGAAACAGCAGTTCTCAACAGTACCACGCAGCCATATAGGAGAGCCGTTTAGATAGAGTTGCCTGCCCCGAAACGATATCTCACGCATGCCGAAGGTGGTATTTACGGTATCGCTCCCCATAATTGTTGTAAGAGTATAGAGATTTGGCGAAAACTCACTCCACAAGCGAATATCGCCAGATACAGGCAAAGTGTAGCGTGACGAAGATTTGCCCGGCTCAACCTTAGACGGTTTTATGCGGTTGCCATCGATAATGAAACCGATATTGTGCCGCTTGCCGTTGCCCGATGTCTCAATCTCCACCTCAATTTCCTTTTTGTCAATATCAGGAAACACCTGCACATTGGAGATATAACTCTCTGGACGGCAGACGAGCCTGATATCGCCAGCTATTCCGTTCCAGTTGCCTTGGGTTTGGTCGGTTACGCTATGCGAGTCCTGACCGACACATACATTCTCGATACCGTTGTAAACACGTATCCGCAACTCGTTATCTTTGCCAAAGGATATGAGTTTTGTTATATCAAAAGTGTGAGGAACAGACAAAGAGGAGTCTCGCCCCGCAAGCTCACCATTGACATAAACAGCAGTCTCGATATGCGGACGCTCAAGATACAGGAGCACACGGTTGCCTGACCACTTACGGGGAACAACAACATGGCGCGTGTACCATGCCTCTCCGACATAGTGGCGTGACGGTGTGAGAAAGAAAGGGAACTTCATCTTGCCCGCCTCACGGTATTTAGCCATGTAGGGATTGAAATAGAAAGAGGAGTCATAAAGACTTCCCGTCCACTTTGTATCAACAGTAACCTCATCGCCCAAACCGTTTGTAAGCATGGACCCAGGCAAACGGGCCTGCTTTCCGTCAGACATGGTCCATAGCCCGGAAAGGTCTATTGAGCGGTGCTGAGCCGACAAGGGCATGAGCGAGGCCATTAAAAGCAGAAACGCCAAGCGACGACGCTCATGGAGAAAGATATTTGAAATGCGGTTTATCATTGCTTTTTTAGTTCTAAATATTATTCTACTCAAATTTAAAACAACATATACTATTCTATTGTCACAGTTGCCGACTCGCCTGGCGTTCTATCAGCCTCTTTCGGGAAATAAACTGGCATATCTGCCTGCATTGGAAGTATGCGAAGCTCCAGTTCCCTGCACCCCTCGGGCAAACGCCACAAACCATATAAGAACGGACGGCCATTGTAAAAGTTGTCGGCAACGAGCTTGCCATTGGCATACAGGCGCGCCACATCGCCACGATAGTCGATGCGGAGCATACGGCCTAATGCGGCTGCGGGCAGCGAGCTGACATTTATACGATAGACAGCCGCCTTGGAGAAATCGGCATCGGAAGGAGCCTCAGCAACCTTGCTTACGCCCATAGAGATTGCACGCGGCGTAGCTAACGCCTCGCTGACCTTAGAAACCTCAGCCTTATAAAGTATGTCATAATGTCCGGAATCTTCAAGGAACAGCGTACGGGCCTCTTTTGGAGTGAGCAGATAAATGTTTCCGACGACAGGGCGAGACGTGCCACGAGGCTTAACATTGCGCATAATCTTGCCGTTGGCAAGGGCTATCTCGACAGGTATGCCCGGTATCTGCTGTAGATAGACATTACCGCTGCGGCGGGCAATGGGCTGAGCTGTTGCATAGCGCATGCCATCAACATTGAACGGGAATATGCACGATGCAGACTCTGGAATGGTGATTGGAGTCTTAGGAAACTGCAAGTCGCCAACCTTAAACCTTATGCCTTTCTTAGCCGAAAGCTGATGCAGACGCTCATAGTTATTGACAAACACGAAACCGCTGTCGCCAAGCATGCGGTAAGACCAGCGCAGCTGACTGTCGTCCCCCTGCTTGATATCTTGCGAACAAGGGAATGACGCTTCCATCGGAGCGAGAGTCTCTTGCCAGTCGTGCATGAAGAGGTGTAGCTTGCGAAGCAGATAATAATGCTCGTAAGGCTGCCCGAACTCTCCGAGAGGAGCCTGGAAGTCGTATGTCTTCACAGGCATGTCGTTGTGGTTCGTTGCAGCTGTACGCTGATTCTCATTAAGAGTTGTTCCAGCCTCAGGATTTGTTCCGCCATGATACATATAGTAGCCTAGCAGATTGCTGCCGCTCCCAAGCTTCACGATGGCAAGTGAATAGGCATCCTCGGGATATATAAACGGGCGGCGATGGTAGGCTGTAGCCATGCCGCCACCAAGCTCACATGTGAAATAAGGATAGCCGCTGTCGCCTTTTGCCGTTTCCTCCTTCTGTGCGCCAAACTGGTCGGTAGCTATTGCCGTTGAGCTACGGAAAGCCTTGAAATTGAAAGCCTTGTAGTAGTTGCCGGCACCCTCCTTGATACTACGGTCCCAAAAACCGTCGGCATAGTCGCCAAAAAGCGGAATCATCTCGCCAAAAGGCACAGGACGGGTAAGCGCAGGCCAACCTGTACGGGTATAAAAAGGAAGGTCGAAACCTATCTCAACGGCAGCTTTCTTAAGTGCCATAAGATATGTTCCGTTGCGGTGCTCATTATCGAACTGCACAGCAAGCAGCGGACCGCCGTCTTTCCATTGCAGTCCCTGTACCTGAGAGAATATCTGACGGTAGAGTTTCTTGGCATACGACATAAACTCAGGATTATTGTCACGTGTCTTGCATCCCTTCGAGAACACCCAGTCAGGAATGCCCCCATTGCGCGACTCGCCGTGGCAGAACGGGCCAAGACGCAATACAACAGGCATATTCTCGGCTGCGCATATCTCTATAAAATGGCGCAAATTACGTTGTCCGCTCCAGTTGAATACGCCTTCGTATTCCTCAATATGGTTCCAGAAAACGTATGTGGCAATAATAGTCACACCACCCTCTTTCATTTTCCTGACCTCTTGTGCCCATTCGGAAACGGGAAGACGGGAATAATGTATCTCGCCCATTACAGGCATCACTCTATGTCCATCGAATATAAGACTCTTTGAGTCCCATTCTACCGTCGGCTGCTTTGCAGCCTCTGAAGTAAAAGCAGCCATAAGGCTGAGAGAAAGAATAAGTTTTCGTATCATAGTTTTTGTAGTTCTGTTAATCAGGTTTGAAATGTATATTAGTCAGCGATCGGGTTAACATATTTCGGCGACGGTCCATATTTATTGTCTTCCTTGCTACCGTCCATTACAGCAAAAACAAGAATGGTGAGATTAACAACGCTGCTTGCCAATGACAAGCCTACGAATGCTGGAGCTTTTACCATCTCGATAATGGCGGCAGGGTCTGTATTCTCTAAATCGACCATACCTGTGGCAAAGCCGTAAACGTTAAGAGTCACACCTATAGCCACGGCTGCGGCAACCCAGATGCCACTATGGTTGTTGTCGTGCATGCGGCGAATGGTTACCGGCACCATCCACAACTGCAACAGGAAAGACACTACCGTTTTTACGATAAGGTCAAGACCTGGTATAAACATAGTTACACAAACAGACACAAATGCGTAAGCAAGATAGTTCCACCACAACTCCGAACGGCGGGAGCGTCCCTTAATATCGGTAAAGTTAATATAGTTCATCCTCAACGCATCTGAGAATGTCAGCTGCGGAAGTATTTTAATGTTTGTCTCCATAATAGCATAGTTTTTAAAATTATTATTATCTCACATTTCAATTGTCAAATATACTTATTTTTCATTACAACATAAATTAGCAGGCATTTAATTTTTCTTAAAAACGGCAAATTGGGCACCTGTAAGTTATCCAACGCCTGTAAAGTACCTAATTTACAGCCATAATCTTACATCGGCAAAATTAGTTCTTTTCAGAAAAATACAATCTAGATAAAATATATTTTATAATGGACAAAATGATGATTTTCTTATTTTATTTTGTAATTTTGCACTGTCATTAATATCAAAACCAACAACAAGAAAATTATGAAAGCTATAAACACAGAAAAAGCTCCTGCTGCTATAGGACCATACAGCCAGGCTATTGAGGCAAACGGTTTTGTATTCGCATCTGGTCAGCTGCCTATTGACCCTGCGACAGGCAACTTCCCCGAAGGCGGAATAAAAGAACAGACACGACAGAGCCTTACAAACGCAAAGAACATTCTTGAGGCAGCCGGCACCGACTTGGCTCACGTTGTAAAGACAACGGTATTTCTCTCAGACATGGCAAACTTCGGTGCCATGAACGAGGTGTACGCCGAATTTTTCAACGCTCCCTACCCTGGGCGCTCGGCTGTTGCAGTTAAGGACCTACCCAAGGGTGCCTTGGTAGAGGTTGAGTGCATAGCTGCAAAATAGGCTGCCACAACATAACTGGTATTCAACAATTAAGGTGGGCTATATAAAACGAAAGCCCACATGATTCATTTTTATTTTCGGCGGGAATTTATAGAACCCACCTTAAGCGTAACAAGGAAAGGATGCAACATGATACATATAGCAAATCCGATATATGACATCGTTTTCAAATATTTAATGGAAGACGAGCGTATTGTAAAGACGCTTCTGTCAGCACTTCTTAAAAAAGAGGTTTTGGAGGCAGAGGTAAGAAAACACGAATACACCAACGGACGCAGGGATAAGATATCCATGTTCCGAATAGACTTCGGCGCCAAAGTAAAGGAGGCCGACGGCAGCATCCGCCTTGTTCTCATAGAGCTTCAGAAAACATGGCTCGAAACGGAGACATTGCGTTTCCGCCAATACCTTGGAGCCCAGTACGCAAATCCAGAGAACATGCTTAAGGACGACAATCCTATGGGGCACGGAATCCCTATGGTCACAGTATATCTTTTAGGACACAAGGTTGGCGACATCGAGGAACCTGTCCTGTATGTCAGCCACAAGTCTTACGACTATGAAGGCAGGGAGGTCACCAAGGGGCTGCCAGACCCTTTTGTGGACAGCCTTGTCCATGACAGTATCATAGTACAAATACCACGTCTTCACGGCAATGTAAACAACAGACTTGAGGAGATTCTCAGCGTGTTCGACCAGACCCGCAAAGACAGGCATAACAGACAGGTCATGAACATAGACGAAGCTGAGTATGCCGGCGATGAGGAGATGATGCACATAATACACCGCCTCCTTGCTGCTGCGGCAGATACCAAACTTAGACAAGATATGAATGTGGAGGATGAGTATTTTCTTGCCATCGAAAATAGAGACACTGCCATTATGAAGCGTGACAAACGTATAAAGGAGCAGGACGAGTTGCTTGAGGAGCAAGGACAAAAGCTTGAGGAACAAGGACAAAAGCTTGAGGAAAAGGACAATATTATTATATCCTCCGCAAAAATGATGAAAGCAAATGGCATGTCAACATCTCAGATTTCATCTATAACGCAATTGAGTATAGAGGAAGTTGAAAAACTTTAATGTCAACCTCTCTCACTTAGATTAAAAAGTCAGAAAATATAGCCAAAGCATAAAAGATGAATTTTCTATGCTTTGGCTATATAGTAAACGCCATATACACTTTTATAGTATTGGACTGTGCAAGTTGAACCCTATCAAGGTCATGTCCAGAAGACTGAACGGAGCTGGGGTTAGAATTTGAATTTATATTCTACTCCTAACACATGCCTGTTTGGCTCATTGTCATCGTCATCATCGTGTACAGTCTGATAAACATAAAACAAACCTACACCATGCTTCTTTGTGATTTTCCAGTCTACACCTGCCGTATATCTCATTTTCTCTATCGACCAGGCATTGAAAGCCTCAACACTGGCGTATGGCTCAAAATGACAGTTTGGAATATCATAACTCAATTGCAGACGGCTTCTGAGCACATTTTTTCCTCGTCCGCTGTAGGTCTTAGGTTTGAGATCGGAAGAGCGTCGTGTAGGGAAAGAGTGTAGATCTCGGTG
>CABSIA010000031.1 GCA_902477645.1 uncultured Prevotella sp.
GCTATGTATAGCGGCCGCAAGCAATAAAACACATATAACGTCACGCATTTATAACGACGTATAACAACAAATAACCCATGACGCATTTGCCATGGGTTATTTGTTTTCTAATTGCGGCCGCTATACATAGCGGCCCTACAGGTTAAAAATTTTATTTCTCTTCCATTACCTCCAGCGTCTTTTTCAGCAACGCCCAGAAAGGCTCTACCGTAGCTATCAGGCAACGCTCATTAGTAGTGTGCGGACTGCGGAGAGTCGGACCGAGCGACACCACATCCATCCCAGGATATTTGCCAAGGATTACTGAGCACTCCAGTCCGGCATGGTCTACCTGCACAACAGCCTCCACGCCATTCTGCTCTTTATAAATTTTCTTCAGCAGATTTAATATGGCACTGTCCGGATTTGGATCCCATCCGCCATAGCTTCCGCTCATAGTCACCTTCATGCCCGCCATGCTGAAACAGCTCTCGAGCATGGTTGCCACGTAGTCCTTCATGTCCTCACGCGAAGAGCGGGCCAAAATCTGCACCGAAGCTTTTCCGCCCTCAATGTCGATGATGGCGAGGTTGCTCGAAGTCTCTACAACATCGGGGTAAGCCGGTATCATACGTACCACACCGTCGTGGCAGGCATAGATGGCATCGATAAGGTTGTCCTGAATTTCCTCGGGCACCTCAGTCTTCGGAGTCTCAACCTCCTCGGCAAAGAACTCAAGCGTTGGCTCTATGGTCTTGTACTCGTCGGTAAAGTCAGCTTTCCACTCCTCTACAAGCTCCTTCACGGCTGCCACATTCTCCTTCGGCATGGTGAGCACCACCTCAGCCTTGAACGGAATGGCATTGCGCATGTTGCCGCCGTGCCATGAGGCCAGACGTGCCTCGTATTCGCTCACTGCCTCACGCACAAACCTCACCATAAGCTTGTTGGCATTGGCGCGTCCCTCGTGAATCTCAAGACCTGAGTGTCCGCCACGGAGTCCTTTAACGGTAACTTTCAGAGCTGCGTCAGCCGCATCGGTCTCAGCCTCCTTGTATTCCATCTCGGCTGTGACATCTATGCCGCCTGCGCTGCCGATAACGAACTTGCCCCAAGTCTCAGAATCGAGGTTCATAAGTATGTCGGCATTCAGAATATTGCAAGGCAGACCGTTGGCGCCAAACATGCCTGTCTCCTCGTCGGCAGTGATAAGAGCCTCAACTGGTCCGTGCTTCAGAGTCTTGTCCTCCATGACAGCCATGATTGCAGCCACGCCTATGCCGTCGTCGGCACCAAGGGTTGTGCCTTTAGCCCTAACCCATTCGCCGTCAATATAGGTCTCGATAGGGTCGCTCTCAAAGTCGTGTGCGCTCTCGGGCGACTTCTGCGGCACCATGTCCATGTGCGCCTGCAGCAAAATAGTCTTGCGGTTCTCCATTCCGGGAGTTGCGGGCTTCTTCATCACAATGTTGTCAGCCTCGTCTTTAAACGCCTCTACTCCAGCCTGCTTAGCGAAGTCGAGAAGGAATTGCTGAACTTTCTCAAGGTGTCCCGACGGGCGTGGCACCTGTGTGAGTGCATGGAAATTGCGCCAAATGCACTCGGGCTTAAGGTTTTTAATTTCACTCATAATATTTATGGTTTAAAGATTAATTCTTCACACTTCGTTCTTCACTCTTCACTTTCGTCAGCGCCAATGTTGCCATGGCAAATATTCCGAGCGCAACCACCAAAAGGGTCTGAACGGAATGCACGATTAGCACAAAGTAGAGGGCATCTGTTGACGACACGCCATAGAGAATAAGCATCGTCTTAACGGCGAAATGCCACGGTCCCGCGCCGTTTGGAGTGGGAACCACTACAGCTATCGAGCCTACGATGAACGTAACCAAAGCGCACGCCATGCCAAGACTGGCTGTAGCCTCAAAACAGAAAAACGTCAGATAATAGTGCAGGAAATAGCTTGCCCAGATACCTATGGTGAATAACGCATATTTTGGTATGCTTCTGACGTGGCGCAGCGACAAAATGCCCTTCATCACATCATCGAGCGCCTGCCGCACCTTGCGGTACAAGTACAGCCGCTTTACAAGATATAAACATAGCCCGGCGGCAGCCAATGCGCATACGCGGGTACCAACCCAGGCTGTGGCTGAAAACTGGCATACCATGCGGTCTATGTTGGTTCCTGTACGGCTGAAAAAGGTGTCGAAAATATCGGCTTGCAAAATTATTATCAACGCCGCCAGAGCCACTAAAAACAAGGAATCGATGATGCGCTCGGTAACTACCGTTCCCAGTGATTTCGGAAACGATATGCCGTCGTATCTTTTTAAGACTCCGCAACGGGTAAACTCTCCGACACGGGGCACTATAAGGCTCGCCGCATACGACAGAAAAATGCTGTTCATGGCTACCGACGTGCGCGCATGCTCGCCCAGCGGCTCAAGACTCTGCTTCCATCTCAAGGCACGGAACGCCTGGGCCGATATGCCAAACGGAAACGACAGCAGCATCCACCACCAGTTCATCCCCTCTTTAAGAACTTGGCTCATGCTGCCGAAGTCGAACCCACGGTACATCCAGTACAATATGCCGCCGCCAAGCAACAGAGAGAAGGCAAGTTTTATTATGTCGTTGACTATATTTTTCATATTCATGTACAAAAGTAACACTTTCTAATGAAATTTGTGAAGTGTGACATATATTTTTGTTTTTTTTTAAGTTTGCCAAACCTTATGATTATTCGTAATTTTTCATAAGACAGGCTGCGCTCAGGAATAAAAAGAAATCGCATTTCTTTTATATTCCATTCGTTTGCACTACCTTTGCACACATGACAATCAATGAGTTCAAACAGAGGATATGCCAGGAGCTGGCTCACACCCCTACGGACGATCAGCAACGGGCAGTAGACACATTCGCCCGCTTCATTGCCGACCGCCACGACAATGTGACAATGATAATGAGCGGAGCTGCCGGAACAGGAAAAACCTCACTGGCAAGCGCAATGGTGCGCACAATGAGAAATCTAAAGCAAAAAATGATACTGCTCGCACCTACAGGCAGGGCTGCCAAAGTGCTCGCCCGGAATGCGGGTATGCCCGCCTATACCATTCACCGGAAGATATACCGCGAGAGGACGTATTCTGGACCCGGCGGCAGCTTCGACATAAACATAAATCTGCATGCCGACACATTGTTCATCATAGACGAAAGCTCCATGATAAGCAACTGCGGCGACGGGACTTTCGGCACCGGATGTCTGCTCGACGACCTCGTAACCTACGTTTATGGCGGACGGAACTGCCGTATGATGCTGATTGGCGACAAGTCACAGTTGCCGCCAGTGGGTGAGTCGGAGTCGCCGGCACTAAGCCCAGCGGCACTTGAGGCATACGGCCTTATCGTTTACCACACCAGTCTCGGCGAGGTGGTAAGGCAGGAGGCACAGAGCGGAATACTATACAACGCCACGGCAATCCGGCAGTTGCAGGCCGGGTGCCAAAGTGCCATATTGCCCAAAATAACAGTTAGCCGGTTTGCCGATGTGATTGTGGTTAGCGGAGAAGATCTGGTAGAGTCTATCGCATCGAGCTACAGCCATGCAGGAATAGACGACACTATCGTAATTACCCGAAGCAACAAACGGGCAAACATCTACAACATGGGCATACGAAACCAGGTACTCTTCCTTGAAGAGCGGCTGTGCAGGGAAGACCAGCTGATGGTTGTAAGAAACAACTATCTCGTCACGGCCGGGCTCAATGACCCAACAGCTCCGCCATTCATGGCTAACGGCGACCGCTGCCGCATTCTGAGGATAAAAGGCATTCGTGAGCTTTACGGCTTCGAGTTTGCCGACGCGCGGCTGCAGTTTCCTGACTACGACGGCTTTGAGCTTCAGGCAACCGTCTTGCTCGACACCCTTGCGTCCGATGCTCCCGCACTGACCCGTGAGCAGCAGAACGCGCTTTTCAACGAGGTTATGGCAGACTATGCCGACATTCCACGCAAGGCCGACCGAATGGAAAAACTCAGAAACGACCGTCACTACAATGCCCTGCAGATAAAATACGCCTACGCCGTGACATGCCACAAGGCTCAGGGCGGACAATGGGCGCACGTGTATCTCGACCAGGGATATATGACCGACGAAACGCTCACCGACGACTATTTCCACTGGCTTTACACCGCCTTTACCAGAGCAACAGAAAAGCTGTTTCTCGTCAACTGGCCACAGCTACAAATCAACGGAGAATAAAAAACATCGGAAACTCATATTACATTCTTCACTCTTCATTCTTCACTCTTCATTCTTCACTCTTCACTTAAATTATGAATTTCTCCCGCTCAAGAATACAAATTCATTTGCATTCTCTTCGCTAAATCGAAATTTTGCACTACCTTTGCACCCAAATTCATAAAGCACCACGTATATGGGAGGTTTTTTCGGGACAATAACAAAGAAAAGTTGCGTAAACGACTTGTTTTACGGAACCGACTACAATTCGCATTTAGGCACAAAACGTGCAGGTATGGTGACGTTCGACAAAGAACGTGGTTTCTCACGCTCAATACACAGCTTAGAGAGAAACTATTTCCGCTCAAAATTTGAGGACGAGCTTGACAGCTTCTACGGCAACGCCGGCATTGGCGTAATCTCAGACACCGACCCGCAGCCTATCATTGTAAACTCGCACCTCGGACGCTATGCCGTTGTAACAGTGGCAAAAATAAACAATCTCAGAGAGATAGCCAAAGAACTGCTCGACCAGCGGATGCACCTCAGCGAGATGTCGGCAAACAAGATAAACCAGACCGAGCTTATGGCTCTGACCATAAATATGGGCGAGACATTTGTCGACGGAATTAACAAGGTTTTCGAGCGCATTGACGGCTCGTGCTCCATGCTCATACTGACTGAAGACGGAATTATAGCCGCACGCGACATTCTCGGCAGAACTCCTATCATTATCGGCAAACGTGACGACGGCGAGGGGTACGCCTTCACAAGCGAGACAACAAGTTTCCCGAATCTGGGCTACCAGACGGTACGAGACCTCGGGCCGGGCGAGATTGTACGCATCACGACCGACGGCATCGAGGTGCTGCAGGAGCCGTCAGACGAAGAGCAGATCTGCTCGTTCCTATGGGTCTACTACGGCTTCCCCACAAGCGACTACGAGGGCATCAACGTTGAGGACGTGCGTGAGCGCTGCGGCGTAAAAATGGGTGAGGAAGACGACACCGAGGCTGACCTTGTTTGCGGTATTCCCGACTCTGGCGTAGGCACTGCGCTCGGATATGCCGAGGGGCACAAAATACCATATAAGCGTGCCGTATTGAAATATACCCCCACATGGCCACGAAGCTTCACACCGGGCAACCAGACACGCCGCGCACTCGTCGCAAAAATGAAGCTCATTCCAAATCACGCCATCCTCAAAGACCAGCGTGTTGTATTCTGCGATGACTCCATAGTCCGTGGCACACAGCTCCGCGACAACGTAGAGACCTTCTTCCAATACGGCGCAAAAGAGGTCCATGCCAGAATTTCATGTCCGCCGCTCGTATACGGATGTCCGTTCATAGGCTTCACATCGTCAAAAAGCGACATGGAGCTGATGTCACGTCAAATCATCAAAGACTTTGAGGGCGACGACAAGGCAAAGCTCGACCTCTACGCCAAAACCGACTCGCCGGAATACAACAGGATGGTAAACGAAATGGCGAGGCGTCTCGGACTTACAAGCCTGAAGTTCAACAAAATAGAGACACTCATCGATGCTATCGGCATGCCTAAATGCAAAGTCTGCACCCACTGCTTCGACGGCTCAAGCTGGTGCCATTGCAAAAAGAAAAAGCAATAAAGACACATTTCCCACACAGAAACATACAAGGCGCATCAGGCATAATGGCACGGCACGTTGTTAATCTCTGTTAATATACGGTAAATTACCTGTCAAAAATCTCCATATTTACAAAATAATATGTAATTTTGCAGCCGCAAATCGGTTCCGTAGCTCAGTTGGATTAGAGCAACAGCCTTCTAAGCTGTGGGTCTTGGGTTCGAACCCCAACGGAATCACCGATACAAGCCAATAAAAAAGGGGACTGAGATAGTCCTCTTTTTTATTTTAATATAAGTTTCACTAAACTTTTATGGATCACCGACAAAATTTGTAGGAGGGTGTATCAAAATTAAAAAGGACTCATCCGATATTTGGAGTGATACCGGATGAGCCAAAAATAATATTACAACAGAGACTGACTTCCGTCTTGCTTTATAGCCCCCTAATCTTTCAACAATTCATCGAGGAAAGTATAGAACTGCGGATCTTCGCCTATGACTGTCTTTATAATTTTACCGTCTGCACCGACAATGACCTTGGTAGGGAAACCCTGTATGGCATACTTCGCACAAACATCGTCTGCGCTATTGCGAGGATTGTAGACATGCAGCCATGGCAACTCAAGCTTTGCAACGGTAGCCTTCCACCTGTCCTGTGGGTCATTGCAATCCACACCAAGGATTTCAAACTTACCCTTATACTTCCCATAATACTCTTTCATCTTCGGCATGCCCTTGATGCACCAGATACACCACGAGCCCCAGAAATCAATCACGACAATCTTTCCTCTAAGACTTGACAGTGTCAGCGGCTTGCCGTTGATGTCGTTGAGCGTAAAGTCGGGAGCCAAAGCTTCCTCCTGAGCCTTTCCTGCCTCAGAAACCTGCAGGGAGTCATTAGAAATACCCTGCCGTCCATTTACCTCCCGGGTATTTGTATCCTTTGCCATTACCGAAGCGGCCATGGCAAATAGGGCAAGGCCAAAAATAAGTTTTTTCATGCTATGGAAAGTTACTTACAGAATGTTGAATGTTACACTGCGCTGAAGCCGCGGAAGGTGCTTGTGTGCAGAATGTCTCTGATGCTGATTTCTTTGCCTGTACTGTGTGCAGCCATTTCCTCCCAGCCCTCTTCCTCTTCTTCAGAGTGCTCGTAAACCCGCATGAGGTCTTTTAGACTTGCCAACACCATTACCAGTACACTGAAAACCAAAAATGTTACAAAGGCGAGAACTATTATAGTCCTGTCCTGTAGGATGATAAAATCCAAACGTTCCATGATTATTATATTTAGGTCTATTTTATAATTGCTGCAAAATTACGTATATTCTACGAGATAGGCAAACGAAACAATAAAAAAAACGTAAAATTTGCTTATTCCGGGAATTAATAGTATTTTTGCGTCCAAAGATAAAACACAACAGATATGGACAACAGAAACGACGCTTTTGAAGCATATATAAAAGAGATTGGAAACGAGCAAATCCTGTCGGCCGAGACAGAGAGGGAACTGGCCGGGAAGATACAGAATGGCGACAACAGGGCTTTAGACAAATTGTCGAGGTCTCACCTCAAGTTTGTAGTTTTCATTGCCAACCAGTACCGCGGGCGTGGCGTAGACGTGGCCGACCTTGTTTGCGAGGGCAATGTGGCTCTGCTGAAGGCTGCCCGGAAATATGACGCCAACCATGGCAACCGCTTCGCAAGCTATGCCTCACCGTTTATACGCCGGGCCATAGAGGAGGCCATAGAGCAACAGGCGGGGCTATACCGAGTGCCACGGGACATGAATACTGCCGCCGAACGAAAACGCGCCATACCGCTGTCGGCCGACGCTCCGTTGGGCGGACGTGAGAACGTAAACCTGTTGAGCGTTATTCCCGACACAGCATCGCCTATTCCCGGCGAAGACAATACCGGCACCAACACCGACCTTATGGAAAAACTCGCAGCCTGCATGCCAAGACTCGACGACAGGGAAAAACAAGTAATGAGCCTGCTATACGGCATAGAATGCAACAAACTCACAATGGCGGAGGCCGGAGCTGCCCTCGGCATTAAGAGAGATAGAGTAAGACAGATCAGGGATAAGGCAATGAGAAAAATAAGGGGTGTGAGGTTCTAAGATTGTGAGGTTGTGAGATAAAATATGTTTTGAGGCCTTAAGGCTATTGGGTGAGAAATAATTTCACCTAAAAACCTTAAGGCCTCAAAACTTTATAACCCCACTATTATTTTACAACAATTTTCATTGTACGTGAAGTTCCGTTGTCCATAATCTCCTGGCGGATATAGAATCCGTTGGCAACAGGAGCCTTAGTGCCTAAGTTATGTCCGTCCATGGTGTAGTAAACCACTTTTGCCACACCGCTGTTCACCACATCAACACCTTTCACGGCTGTAGTGCCCTCTATGAGGTCTGTGGTGTCAATCGGGTCAATGCCCTTGCGTGTAGGGGTGGTTTGCTTTATGGTTCCGTCGGCGTTGAACTCCAATTTGTCAACACACACCTCACGGTGAATGCCAGGGCCGTTGTTCAGATATTTTTTATTTATGCGGTGATAAACAATATACCAGTCGTCGGTGCCTGTAACGTTTACAACAGAGTTGTGGGCTGTGCCGTAAATCTGGCTGGCGGCATCCTGAATAATCACAATAGGCTCCTTTGCCACTTTGATAGGTCCCGTCGGAGATGTGCTTGTGCCGTAAGCCACATGATAGTTTGGTGAGCCTGTATCGTCAACACTCCAGAGGAAATAATAAAGTCCGTTGCGGTAGAACACATAGACACCCTCACGGAATGCATAGTCAGCAAGGCTTCCGCCCGCCGGGGTGATGGTGTATTCTGTGCCGTCAACCGAAACCATGTCGTCGTTGAGCAGACGGTAGTGAAGCTGTCCGTTGCCGTAATAGAGATATGCCTGTCCGCTAACAGGGTCTGTAAAAACGTCAGAATCAATCATCTGTCCACCGGCTGTATAGGTGAAAAGCGGAGTTTTAGATGCCTTGAAAGGCCCTGTCGGGTTCTCCGCCACTGCAACGCCAAGAGTCTTCTTGTTCAGGCTCGGATTGTGTGCGCTGAAGTAGAAGAAATATCTCCATTTTCCGTTCATCCATTTCTCCTCTATACATGGGGCCCATGCGTTTCCACTTGCCCATGGCGCATCACCGCCTGCGGCGAGGTTCAGAAAAGTTCCCTCATTTGTGAAGTGTACGAGGTCGGGCGAAGAGAACACATCGAACGAATAGCCGCCCCATCCGCTAAAACCGTCGGTAGTGGGGTAAACATAGAAGCGGCCGGTCTTTTGTGAGAGCAGCACCTCCGGGTCTGCATGGAAACCAGGAATAATAGGGTTTCCGTTAACCTCAACCTCCACATTGTATGTTTTGCTATTGCCGCCGAGAGTCACGGTGTATTTTACCGCCCCGTTCGTAAAGTCCTGCTTGCCCTGTGGCATTACAGTAGCACCAGGAACAGGAACAAACATTGGATCGAAATCCGATATGTCAGTCCCCTGCTCTACCGGCAGAAATATATCTGTAGTTCCGACGGTGGCATTCTCCTGTTTTATGTTGTGGTTCTTTGCAGACAAGACGCCTGGCTGCTGGCCACTGATAGGATAAGCCTCAAGCAGTGCCTTTACCTCAGCCTCGGTTATAGGCAACACCGTGCCGTGACGGGGAGTGAATGCTCCTGAGGTTGTTGTATTTTTCTCCCACTTGAAGTCTGAAAGATTTTCAGATGAGCAGAACTGATAATATCCGCTGGTGTAGCAGTCGTACATCAGGCACCATTTGTCCTCATTTATGAATTTGAATACGCCTGCGCCCTCTACAGCGACATTTGTCTGTTGCAATGTCGGAGAAGGCTTCGACCATTGTGAGCCGAGAGGCTGCCCATCCTGTGCGGTCAGCGTTTTGGCTGTTACCTTACAAATACCGCCAAGTCCCTCGTTCTTGAAGAAGCCATGATAGAGAGAATCGCTCTCGCTGTAGACAATATCCATATCGATAGTGGCCGAGCCACGGTCGTAAAGATATGTCGGCTCGCCCTCCAGGTCTGTAAAGTCTGCATTGGCATAGCAATAGTAGTCTTTGTCGTATTCTATGGTGCCGTCGTTTGTGAGCAGCGAGAAGTAGACCATGTACTTGCCGGCCTGATGGTCGTAGATTGTCTCAGGAGCCCACACACGTGTTACGTTTGCGAAGTTTGTCCCAGCGTATTTTGTCGGGAAGTGAACGGTACTGCAGGTCCAGTTTACAAGATCAGGCGATTTCATCAGTACCAGTCCACGGTTACTTGACCATCCCTTACTGCACATCATATCGGTGGCTGCCATATAGAAGTTGCCATCCTCGCCACGAAGGATATGCGGGTCACGAAGACCTCCCATAACAGTGTTGCCCTCAGCCTTGAAGAAAGCCTGGCCATTGTTAAGCGGGGTATAGTTGTAGCCGTCCTCAGAAATAGCGTAGTAAAGATTCTCGTCAGAGTTTGACGGGAAGTAGACGAAGAGATAATGCGTGTATGGCTCACGCTCGTGAATGGTCACCGTATATTCGCGTGTTGCCCTCTCCTTGCCTCTCATAAGAGTTGCGGTGAGTTTCACCTGTTTCTTCTCGCCCTCTGGCTGCTTGACAACCTTGCCAGTATGCGTGAGCCATTCTGTATCAGCCGATTTCCATACTATCACAGAGCCAAGCTCGCCGACAGTTGGCAATGTGAGCTTGTCGTAGAGATTGTTTGGATGGCCGCCTATCCTCAGGTGCTCAAGGTCGTAGGCTATAGTCTCGGCATCAGAGAACTCTGGCAGAACAGAGGCTTCAAAAGTCATAACCTTTTTTATGTAGCCCGCAGGAAGATATGTTGTTGCCTTCGACATAATAGTCGCCGTGAGAGTTGCCGTTGCTGTTGGATTTCCGTATGCAGGACGGGTAATATGTCCATCGGCACTAATCACGCCGGCATCTGATGTCTGCCATTCAACAGTGGCATAATCGTCAACAACAGTGGGCAAATCTATGTCGTTAATCAAATTGGCGGCATCAATGCTTACGGTTGCGTCTTTCATCTTATCTGCCATACGCAATGAGTCGGTAAAAATATTAAGCTTCTCCAACACAGGCTTTGCCCCGTTTACTTCTGATTTCAAATCCCTCGTTGGCAGGGTATAGTTGTAAATTCTGAAATCGTTGTACATGGCGTTCTTCAAGTATGCGTCGCCATCGTAGCAGCTCTTGCCAAGAAAGTTCATCACGGTGTTTCCTATTTGTGCAGGTGTCAGCGTCCAAGTATTAGCACTTGTCGAGCCTGTCAATACGCCATCTATGTAGAACTGGGCAAAATACTTTTTCGATGCCGAATTTTGCTTCAGCACCACTGTCACATTCATCCATTTTCCCTTAGCAAGCGGTTTCTTCAGTCCCACTCCCGACTCTCCGTTATAGTTGGTCTGTGTTATGGCATAGCGTGTTTCCTTCGCATTCAGAAACATGTAGCCCGTTGAGGAAGATTTTGCAAAGCACCACACAAAGTTGCCATTACCTGTAATATCGGTTTCCTCGGGAATGTATATGTTTGTGTAAATGGTAAACGTATTCAGAGTTCCGATGTACCCGCCAAGAGAAGCTCCAAAATCAAGATAGCCGTCGTTGTCACCAAGTGCCAGCACATTTGTACCAGCACACTCCATCAGTTTTGCGCCATTGCAAAGTGTCGCATTGTAGTTTCCACCAACGTCAGCACCTGTCTTGAAATCAAATTTCACAACAGTGCTGTCGGCAGCCGTAGCGGTTGCTCCTGCGCCAAGGCAGAGCAGCAATTGCAAGAATAGTCGTTTCATCTTTGTATAGATTTTAAATTTTTCATATTTAAGTCTTTTATATTAATACGTATGAACATAAAATAATCCGCAAAGTTTGACAGTTTACAAATAAATGAGTATTTTTGCAGCCGTATATGAGCATTATCAGATTTATAAAGGACTGGACACTACCTCTGTCTATGGCTATTGGCACAGCGGCATACCTGCTGTTTGCCAAGATCGGTGCCCTTGAAGGTGCAGCGGTCATAATGGCTCCTGTATGCGATTTTTTGCTTCCGGTGTTCATGTCCATCGTCCTTTTCGTAACCTTCTGCAAGGTTGATTTCCGCAAGATGCGTCTCGTCAGATGGCATTTCTGGGTAAGCCTTCTTCAGGTGCTGCTTTCCGCAGTCCTCGTTGCATCAACTCTGATTTTACATCCAGTTGGCTACAGTCTGATACTTCTTGAGGCAACTCTCTGCTGCATTGTGGCTCCTGTGGCAACCGCCGCAGCCGTTGTGACACAGAAAGTTGGCGGTGACTTGGAGTCTATGACAGCGTTCACATTCCTCTCAAACCTCATTACGGCCCTGCTCATCCCCGTAAGCTTTCCGCTTGTCGACAAAGCGGCCGACGTGGAATTTCTCGAGGCATTTATGAAGATATTCCAGAATGTGTGCATGGTGATTGTGATACCTATGGGTATGGCATACGTGGTAAAACATGGCATGCGCAGCCTGCACCGCAAGATAATCTCCGTCAGAGACCTGTCTTACTATATGTGGGCATGCTCGCTGATGCTCGTAACGGGCACAACGATAAAGAATATCTGCCATGCGCAATCGTCAGTATGGTTTCTTTTGGCTATTGCCGCAGCAGCCCTCGTTGTCTGCATATTGCAGTTTGCCTTAGGCAGATACATCGGAGGCTTTTTCGGCACCACCATCGACTCGGGGCAGGCTATGGGACAAAAGAATACGACATTCGCCATTTGGGTGGCTTACACCTATCTGTCGCCACTGTCAAGCGTAGGCCCAGGATGCTACATCCTATGGCAAAACATAATAAACTCCATAGAGATACGGATATACAGCAAAAGAGGTTCCAGGTCATAAGGAGGTTAGGCCATGAGGTGAGATTTGTTTTAAGTAACTCCACCTTAAAACCTGAAACCAGACCAACCTCATCCCCCAATAAATTAGCAACTAACAATTAATAACTAAAAACTAAAAAACATGAACATCAAAAACATCTTCGGCAAGAAGACCATGCTCATAGCTATCGGCATGGCGGCAATGTTGTCGGCAACGGCACAGAACAAAGTGAAAGGCGACTACGGCTACCTCTATTGTCACATGAGCGACAAGGGCGAATGGACCGCCTACGCCGTAAGCCGCGACGGATACAACTATCAGGACATCATTGGCGGTGAGCCAATTTTCGACACTAAGGAGCATGCGCGTATTGAGGGCGGCACACGTGACGCCTTCATCACAAGGGCGTGGAACGGCAAGGGCTACGTAATGGTTACTACCGACATGTGTGTGGCAAAATCGCACAAATGGGACAACTACGGCATCGACCTTCTGAAAAGCGACGACCTTATCCACTGGACAAGCGTAACTTTCGACTACCGCAAGGGACAGCAGATATTCAGCGACCCTACGGCTCCTTCGCCATACAAAGACTGGTCTACCATTAACCGCGTATGGGCACCTCAGATTTTCTGGGACCCGAACTATACATGGGAGAACGGCGAGAAGGGCGGATACATGATTTACTACTCAATGCTCAACCGTCCCGAAGAAAAGTACGACCGCATGTACTACAGCTATGCCAACAAGGACTTCACACAACTCACCACTCCCAAGCTGCTCTTCGACTGGGGATATGCGACAATAGACGCCGACATCAATCTTCTCGATGACGGACTCTACCACATGCTCATAAAAAAAGAAGGCGGCAAGCCTGGAATCTACACTGCAACAAGCAAATATCTGACACACGGATGGGGCGAGCCTGTGGAAAATGACTATGTAAGCTTCGAGGGACGCAAAAATTGCGAGGGCTCAAGCGCATTCCAGCTCATTGGCGACAAGACATGGCGAGTGGCTTACATACAGTACAGCGACACTCCTAAGCACTACCGCATTTGTAAGGCCGACGAGAACCTGCGCAACTTCCACGACCCTGTCGACATAAAGGGCGTAACAGGTCCTCAGCACGGCTCTTTCATGCGCATAACCAAAAAAGAATACAACAAACTCCTGAAGTTCGACAAGGAATATAAGAAAAAGTAAAGGATAGCCCCCCTGCCCCCGGCGGGGGGAGTCTTAAATATCAAATAGTAAATATTAACAGCTACCCCCTCCGGGGGCTAAGGGGGTTACATTTATCATGGAAAAACTTATAGTAAACTCTTACGATGAATTTGCCTCACATTTAGGCGAAGAGCTCGGAACAAGCGAATGGCTGCAGATAGACCAGGAACGCATCAACCTTTTTGCCGATGCCACACTCGACCACCAGTGGATTCATGTCGACGTGGAAAGGGCGAAAATTGAAAGTCCTTACAAATCAACCATCGCTCACGGATATCTCACACTTTCCGTTCTGCCATATCTCTGGGAGCAAATCATCGAGGTGAGAAACATCAAGATGCTCGTAAACTACGGCATCGAGAGCATGCGTTTTGGCAAGCCCGTAATTACAGGCAGCCGAGTACGACTCGTTACAAAACTTCACAACATACAGAACCTGCGTGGCGTATGCAAAACGGAAATCGAGTTCCGCATTGAGATTGAGGGCGAGCGCAAACCCGCTCTTGAGGGCATCGCCGTATTCCTCTACTATTTCCAATAAAACCTGTAGGGCCGCCACACATAGCGGCCCTACTGCTAAAATCCAAGAAACCCATGTTTCAGAAGCTTTTCCTTGCATTGGCCATTCTTTTCGGCTGCAGCCAGTCGCAAGCACAAACCAATCTCCGCTTTCGCAACGGACAATTCAAAATCGTACAGTTCACCGACCTTCACTACAAGCTCGGAACGAAAGCATCCGAACAAGCCCTTGAGTGCATAAGGGAAATTACAAATACCGAAAAACCTGATCTCATCGTAGTAACCGGCGACATGATATATTCACAACCAGCCGACAGCACCCTGTCTATCGTACTCAACACGCTAAGCCAGCTCGACATCCCCTTCTGCACAACTTTCGGCAACCACGACTACGACTTTAAGGCACCCAGCCAAGCCCTATATGCCCAGATACAGAAAACTCCCAACTGCGTAATGCCTGTATTGCAGGGCAAAAATACCGATTACGCCCTGCCCATACTCTCATCGAACGGCAAAAAGACAGCTGCCGTAATCTATGGCATCGATACCCACAACAAATCATCTGTTGCCGGCGTCGACGGCTACCAGTGGATTACCCACAGCCAGACAACATGGTACCGCCAGCGCAGCGCAATGTTTAGAAGGCAAAACGGAGGAAAAGCCGTGCCGTCGCTGGCATTTATGCACATACCATTGCCCGAATACAACTACGCCGTAGACAACACACAGTGCCCGCTCTACGGAACACGCATGGAACGCGCATACTCGCCATCCATTAACAGCGGTTTTTTCGCTTCAATGAAAGAGATGGGCGATATTATGGGCGTGTTCTGCGGTCACGACCACGACAACGACTATTCCGTAATTTATTACAACATTCTGCTTGCCCACGGACGTTTCTCGGGCGGCAACACCGAATACAACCACCTCCGCCGCGGAGCACGAGTCATAGTGCTGAAAGAGGGCAAGCGTGAGTTCAACACGTGGATTAGGGAAACTGGCGGAAATATTCTCTATAATACCACATACCCCAAAAGCTACGTGAAAGACGACTGGCGGAAAAGGACTGGTAAAGAGTAAGGAAAGCAAATCCCTATATAAAAATAAAAAAATGGGCGTATAGGTCAAAACTGGTACTGTTTTTCAGCATCCGAATTAACCTACACGCCTATTTTCAACAGATTAACTATTAGCAAAGTGTTAATGAAAGAATGCCAGAGCTAATCATATTCTATCACCACGAATGTTTCTTTGCCATGATGCAAAGGTAACACTTTTTCCCGACATCCGCTGCGCTAAGATATTTGGTTAGGTGTGGGGCATCCACGGAAAATCCCCCCTGCGCCAATAATTCCCCAATTATGTAAAAACAACCGAAGACAAAATATTCACAATCGTTAATTTTAACAGAATTTAACCGCAAAAAGATATCAAATACCGATTTTTCACTTACGCCAAATATATGACGTTAGACGGTTAAAAATATGAGAATACCGCATATCATTCCGCAGTTTTAACAGGCTCTTGATATTTCTTTTATCGAATTGTGCGGTTTTTCAGAATTAAATTTGTACTTTTGCAGGCAGAAACATAAATTTACAACAAATATGGACGATTATCACGCGGAAAACAACAATTTTGTCAGGCGAAGATAAGACCATGCGCCCAGGAGACGCCGGCTAATCTTCGCAGCAGAAACCACATTGTTTTAACAAAACGAAGATTAGCACAATGAAAACATATTGGAACATTGAGAACACACTCAGAGCCATACCTGAATGGCAGCCAAACTGCTGGATACAAGTGACATGCCCCACGGAGGAGGACCAGCGCGAGCTTGAAGAACAATTCAACATACCCGACTATTTTCTATCAGATATCAGCGATACCGACGAGCGCGCCCGCTATGAGTACGACGACGGATGGATGCTCATCATCCTTCGTATCCCATACGTAAAAGAGGTGCGCTCACGCACACCTTACACCACTGTGCCGCTCGGCATCATCCACAAACGTGACGTGACGATAACGGTGTGTTTCTATGAGACGAATATGATGATAGACTTCGTGAGCTATCAGCAGAAGCGCGGAGAGGGATTTACAGACTATGTTGACATGATTTTCCGTCTGTTCCTGTCGAGTTCGGTATGGTATCTGAAACGTCTGAAACAGATTAACACCCTGATAGAGAAAGCTAAGCACAACTTGGACCATGAGGTGAACAACGAGAGCCTCATAGGGCTGAGCCGGTTGCAAGACTCGCTGACATATTTCGTAACCTCAATCCGCGGCAACGAGAACCTGCTGGCAAAACTGAAGTTCAAGCTACAAGTCGACGAATTGGATGCCGACCTCATTGAGGACGTGAACATCGAGATGACGCAGGCAAGGGAAACCACGAGTATTTACTCCGACATCTTAGAGTCGACTATGGACACCTACTCGAGCATCATCAACAACAACATGAACACCGTGATGCGTACGCTCACGGCCGTAACCATCATTATGATGTTCCCTACGCTCATAGCGTCGTTCTTCGGCATGAACCTCATCAACGGCATGGAGGCCAACCCGTTCGGCTTCATCATAGCCATGGTTATATCGTTTGCCGTAAGTGGTCTGTCGTGGGGTATTTTGCGCCATAAACGGCTTATCTGAAATAAAAATATCAAAAAAAACAAGTTTTATTAGGATTTTACATTTTTTTTATTTAAGTTTGCACCGAAAAGGAAACATCTGAGGTTGCGAGGTTGTAAGGCTTTGAGGCTATGAGGTGAAAAATGTAGCCTCACCTTAAAACCTAATAACCTAAAACCTGAAACCTCAATTCATAAACTCAACAAAAAGTTAAATGATGGACTCTCAAGAAAACACCCAACAGGGTATGCAGGCTGAAAAGCAGCAGAATGTTGCGGCAGCAGCAGAAGTAGAAAACACAGAATGTGGAACCGCCGAGGCTAACGGGGTATCGGAAGTGCAGGAAAAGCCCGTCTACAAGACCAAGCAGGAAGTGCTGGCAAGGGCAAAGGAACTGGCACAAAGCGAAGAGGCGCCAACAAAAGAGGAGGTGGACGCACTGAAGACTACCTTCTACAAATTGCACGTCGCCGAGCGAGACGAGGCACAAAGGAAATACCTAGAGGATGGTGGCGACCCAGAGAAATTCCAACTGCTGCCCGACGAAGACGAGAAGGCTTTCAAAGCCGAAATGGCTGTAATCAGAGAAAAGAGAGCCAAGGTTTTCATGGAGCAGGAGGCTGAGAAACAGGAAAACCTGAAACGCAAGCTCGACATCATTGAGAAGATAAAGGCCATGGCCACATCGCCAGACGAGGCGAATAAATCATTCCAGGAGTTCAAGGCTCTGCAGCAGGAGTGGAAAGACATAAAGGCTGTACCGGCTGAGAAGGCTGCCGAGCTGTGGCGAAGCTATCAGCTCTACGTTGAGCAGTTCTACGATTTGCTGAACCTCAACCGTGAGGCACGTGAGTACGACTTCAAGAAAAACCTCGAAATAAAGACTAAACTTTGTGAGGCCGCCGAGAAACTCGACGAGGAACCCGACGTAATCAGCGCATTCCACCAGTTGCAGGAGCTTCACGCACAATATCGTGAGACCGGTCCTGTTGCCAAGGAGCTGCGCGAGGAAATTTGGGCACGCTTCAAGGCTGCGTCTACTGTCATCAACAAGAAACACCAGCAGCACTTCGAGGGACTGCGACAGCAGGAAGAGGAGAATCTGGCCCGCAAGACTGCTTTGTGCGAAAAGGTTGAGGCTATAGCAAAAGAGGAAAACAGCGGTGCCAACGACTGGGAGAAGCACACAAAGGCCATTATGGAGATACAGGCAGAGTGGAAGACAATAGGCTTTGCTCCTCAGAAAATGAATGTGAAAATCTTTGAGCGTTTCCGTGCCGCATGCGACGACTTCTTCACACGCAAGGCCGACTTCTTCAAACAGATGAAGGAAAGACTGGTCGAGAACGCCGCAAAGAAGAAGGTTCTCGTAGAGAAAGCCCAGGCTCTTGCCGACAGCACAGAGTGGAAATCAACCTCCGACAAGCTCATTGCCATGCAGAAGGAGTGGAAAACAATTGGAACCACCCAGAAGAAAATAGGCGACCAGCTCTGGAACGACTTCCTCGGCGCATGCAACAAATTCTTCGAGGCAAGAAATGCCGCCACTGCAGGTACACGCAACGAGGAACATGCCAACCTCGAAAAGAAACGCGGCATAATAGAACAGCTGAAAGCCTTGACAGAAGATGCCGGTGACAGCCTGCAGGAAAAAGTCCAGCAGCTCATCGAGGAGTACAACGCCGTAGGGCACGTGCCTTTCAAAGAGAAAGACAAGGTTTACAGGGAGTTCCACGACATTGTAGACAAACTCTACAAGGATTTGAACATATCTAACGCACGCCGCCGCTTAGACAACTTCAAGACCAACCTAAAGAACGTTGCCAAACGTGGCGAGGACGCTCTCGACAACGAGCGCGGACGGCTGATGAGAAGATATGAGCAGCTGAAGCAGGAAATTCAGACCTACGAGAACAATCTCGGCTTCCTCAACGCAAGCAGCAAGAAGGGCAACAGCCTGCTCGACGAGATGAACCGCAAAGTTCAGAAACTGAAAGACGATGCCCAGCTCGTAAGAGAGAAAATCAAGGCTATCGATGCTGAGAACAGCGAGGAATAATTCAATATTTAGTGATTAAAGTTAGAGTTTAGAGTTTAATGCAGAATGTATCATAGAACCAAACATATTGTATTAAACTCTAAACTCTATTTTTTCCTGGCATTTTGCATTAAACTCTAAACTCTTGAGGTTATTGCATTAAACTTTAAACTCTAAACTTTAAACCTTTAATAGCAACTATGAAATCTCTTAGAGAACTATACAGAATAGGCGTAGGGCCGTCGAGCAGCCACACCATGGGGCCGCAGAAGGCGGCACAGCTTTTTGGCACGAAAAACAAGTGTGCCTCACGCTACGAGGTGACACTCTACGGAAGCCTTGCCGCCACAGGCAAGGGACACCTCACCGACAAGGCCATTCTCAACGTGCTGCAGCCACAGGCTCAGGTTGAGATATTTTGGGAACCGCAGACAGAGCTGCCATATCACCCAAACGGCATGATGTTCAAAGCCTTCGACAGCGAAGGCCACGAGACCGACACATGGACGGTTTACAGCGTTGGCGGCGGAGCTTTGTCTGAAGGCTCAGGCAGCGACATTTTCTCAACTCCCGAGCCTTACACACTGAACTCTTTAGAAGAGATAATGAACTGGTGCCTCGACAATGGCAAAAGCTATTGGGAATATGTAGACGAATGCGAGGACGAGGGCATCTGGGGCTATCTGCAGATGGTTTGGGAGGCTATGCAGAAGTCCGTAGAGAACGGACTTGAGCACGAGGGCGTGCTGCCAGGCCCACTCCATCTGCCACGAAAGGCAGCCAACTACTATATAAAAACCAAGAGTTTCAGAGCATCTCTGCAAAGCCGCGGACTGGTATTTTCATACGCCTTAGCAGTGAGCGAGGAAAATGCGTCGGGAGGAACAATCGTCACGGCTCCTACTTGCGGCTCGTGCGGAGTGGTGCCCAGTGTGCTCTACCATCTCTCACGTGCCCATGGTTTCAGCGACAAGCGCATCCTGCATGCCTTGGCTACAGCCGGCATCATAGGAAACATCGTAAAACACAACGCCTCTATCAGCGGCGCCGAGGTTGGATGTCAGGGCGAGGTTGGCGTGGCGTGTGCCATGGCATCTGCCGCAGCGTGCCAGCTGTTTGGTGGCGGCCCGCGCCAAATTGAATATGCCGCCGAAATGGGACTTGAGCACCACCTTGGCATGACTTGCGACCCTGTGTGCGGACTTGTACAGATTCCGTGCATAGAGCGCAACGCCTTTGCCGCAGCAAGGTCGCTCGACGCAGAGCTGTATGCCACATTCTCAGACGGGCACCATCAGGTTTCGTTCGACAGAGTCGTAAAGGTAATGAAACAAACAGGCCGTGACCTGCCGTCATTGTATAAGGAAACCAGCGAGGGCGGTTTGGCTAAGCTGTAGCCACACAGTCGCAACTTGACTGTGGCTTGTGTGCGGCTCTACAGAATAAAAATCTATGTTTAACCTATAAAATCTTTATTGTATGGAAGAATTAAAAGGCTTCAAGGACATGCTTTCCCGTTTGGAAAGCCACCGCAAACGATGGCGCGTGGCAGTGGTATGTGCCGGGGATGAGTCGACGCGCATCGCCGCCGAATGGACCTTGGAAAAACAGTTTGCAGACATTGTATTTGTAGGAGACTCTGAGACTGTGAAAAGAGATGAGCGTCTAGCACAATACAGCGGCCATTGGTCGGTTGTAGAAACAGCATCGTCCGATGAGGCTGCACGGATGGCAGTCGGTATGGCACGTGAAGGAAAAGTGGACATTATCATGAAGGGAATGATAAACACCGACAACCTCCTGAAGGCAATTCTCGACAAAGAGCACGGACTGCTGATGCCGGAGGCTGTAATGACCCACATAGCAGTGGCACAAATACCGTCGTATCATAAACTGTTGTTCTTCAGCGATGCCGCAGTGATACCCACGCCAACATTGAAACAACGCACCGAACAGGTCAGATATCTCGTAAACCTTTGCCACGGAATTGGAATAAAGAAACCGAAAATTGCACTCACACACTGCACGGAAAAGGTTAACAGCAAGACATTTCCTATGACACTCGACTACGTGGAAGTGAAGGAAATGGCGGCACGAGGCGATTTCGGTGACTGCATAATTGACGGTCCAATGGATGTGAAGACAGCCTGCTCCGCCAACGCCATGAGGATTAAGAACATCATTTCGCCAATAGACGGAGATGCAGATGCGCTTATTTTGCCCGACATAGAGGCAGGCAACACATTCTACAAAACCATCACGCTTTTTGCCCAAGCAGAAACAGCAGGTGTGCTGATGGGGACAAAAGTGCCTGTAGTACTGCCGTCGAGAGGCGACGATGCCAAAAGCAAATTTTACAGTCTCGCCTTGGCTGCCTGGTGTTGCGGATTATAAAAGTGAGGTTATGAGGTTATGAGGTTATGAGGTTTGAGGTTAGAGGTTATGAGGTTATGAGGTCACAGAGACTTAAACCGTTGATTTAATAAATGTTACGAAAACATATTTCTTGTAGAAATACTTGGAATTGCGAAACTTAATCCCTATCTTTGCAACGTGTTTTTCATGGTATTAGATTATTAAGGTTTAAAACTCAAGGGTGGATGTCGTGAGATATCCACCCTTTTCTTATCCAGGCGAAAAACACGTCCAATTGATTATTATTGCAATCCGCCATGTAAAGTTAAACAGTCTTAAAAAATACTCTTATTCCATTGCCAAACGGATAAAACTCCATATATTTGCGATATCAAAATGATATCAAACAAATAATTAAAAATAATATGGAAAATAAAGAATTTAAGTATGCGGGCAAGACTCTGAACGGCATCATGATGCTGATATTCTTGCTCATTGGAATTTTTGGTGGAATAGGCATTGCCATCTATGGCGGTATTACAACAGAAGACAACGCTGTGATTGGCGGCTCGCTTGTCGCCGTTGGCATATTGTTATCGCTTTGCAGTGTTGTCGGCTGCTGCGGTCTGACTCTTGTAGAGCCAGGGCAGGCACGTGTGCTGCTGTTCTTCGGCAAATATCGTGGAACTTTCACCGAGTCTGGATTCTATTGGCTCAATCCGTTCCTTACAGAGAAGAAACTCTCTCTGCGTGTCAGGAACCTCGACGCCGAGCCTATTAAGGTAAACGACAAGACTGGTAATCCTATAATGATAGGACTTGTGCTGGTGTGGAAACTGAAGGACACCTATAAGGCTATCTTCGACATCGACACACAGACCATGGCGGAGGGACAGCCAGGGCAAGTTACAGGAGCCTCGGCCGCACAGATTATGAACACACTCGGACGTTTTGTAAGCATTCAGGCCGATGCGGCACTTCGCCAGGTTGCCGGCCAGTATGCCTACGATGTTGAGGATGCCAACGCCAATGAGATAACTCTGCGTGACGGAAGCGACGAGATAAACAAGGAGCTGGAAGAGCGCATAGACGAGCGTCTTGCCATGGCTGGTATTGAAGTAGTTGAGGCTCGTATCAACTATTTGGCATACGCGCCGGAAATTGCAGCCGTGATGCTTCGCCGCCAACAGGCCTCTGCCATAATCTCTGCCCGCGAGAAGATTGTAGAAGGAGCAGTATCTATGGTGAAGATGGCTTTGCAGAAACTCAGCGACGAGGACGTTGTGGAACTTGACGAAGAGAAAAAGGCAGCTATGGTGAGCAACCTTCTCGTAGTACTCTGCGGTGACGACTCGGCTCAGCCTGTTGTAAATGCAGGAACATTAAATCACTAATTCGTAAAAGGAGTTGAATTGTAAATAGTTGGAAAACTGTAGGGCCGCTGCATGTAGTGGCAGCAAGCAAAGATGTCTGTTTGAATATTTAACAAATTGCAATTATTAATTGCGGCCGCTACACGTAGCGGCTCTACGGCCATTCTGAATCCCTTTAACTCCAAAATAATATCATGGCAAAAAAGGAATCTGGAAATAAGAGTTTTATATTGCGCATAGACTCTGATATGATGAATGCTATTGAGGCTTGGGCGGCAGACGAGTTCCGCTCCACCAACGGCCAGCTTCAATGGATTATAGCCGAGGCATTGCGCAAGGCTGGACGATTGCCAAAGAAAAGAAGAATGAAGAGTGAAGAGTGAAGAACGAAGAATGTATTTTACATCTTCATAAACCTTAATTCCGCAACATAATTGATAGTTATTTTTATAAGTTCCTGGGCAGCAAAA
>CABSIA010000032.1 GCA_902477645.1 uncultured Prevotella sp.
GATCGAATAGCTATATCTTCGCAAAACAAATCAGTATTCAATAGAGCATAAGTTGAAATTTCAATGTAATTACCATAAAGACTAAATAGAGGTGCTAAAATGGTGCTAAATTGCAAAACTACTCTTTTATACGCTCTATAAAATATAGTAAATCAATATGTTGTAAAATGATATATCTTGTCGCCCACCATATTAAGTTTAACGGCGGCGAATACAAACAGTGCCGGATAAGAACTTGCTGATGAGTATTTACATTAGGTAATTATTCTTGACGTTTTACAAAATCTTCCGTATATGCTGCCTGAGTCATTAGTATCCGTTTAAAAACGCATACGGCTGCGTTGACGATAAGATTATTAATCTTACGGCCAACAGATTATTAATCTTGTGGCATTAAGATTAATAATCTTATTCAGAACGCATATATAAGCGTTTTGCAACGCAAAAGGAAGCATGAGCGAATTCATAAGAATGTGTTTGGAAAATTGCTTACAATGCTGCATAGAGGTGTTGCACTTCTAATTTGGCATAAGGAAAGAAAAAGAAAGAGAAATAAGGTAACTATTTTATCTCAGCTTTTTAGAGGTAAAGACCCTCCACAGGAATATCAGGCCACGGAACACAAGCTCGCATGCCATTGCAAACCATACGCCATTAAGCCCGTAAGCCGGCGCAAGCATTGCCGCCAGCGACAGGCGCACGCCCCACATCGACAAGAGGTTCATGATGGCAGGAACCTTGGTGTCGCCAGCACCTACACATATACTATAGCCGACAATAGACGCGGCGAATAACGGCTCGGCAAACGCCTCAATACGCAAGGCTTCCGCACCGCAGTCACGTATGGCTTCGACAGGAGTAAGAAGTCCCATCATCTCTGGCGCAAAGACATACATGACAACTCCCATAACAGCCATCACTCCCATTGCAAGGCTGACTGTCATGGCCGCAAACGAGCGGCACAGCACCTTTCTTCCGGCACCGATGCTCTGCCCTACCAATGTTGTGGCAGCCTCGCCGATACCATACCCTGGCATATAGCAGAGGCTCTCAACGGTAATGGCAAATGTATTGGCAGCAATTGCCACAACGCCCAATGGGGCGACAATGGTTATGCTGACTATCTGCGCCACGCCCATCAATATGCTCTGCAAAGCCATGGGAGCAGATATGCCGATGGCGTTTCTGATAAACGACGGCACCCATCTGAAAGGCTCCCGACGCGCCACCAGCGACAGCATATTGCTGCGGCTGACGGCAAACCACATCTGAATGGCCATACCCGTGCAAACAGCCAATGCCGTGCCTATGGCAGCACCTTTGACTCCAAGTCCGAGCTGATAGATGAAGATGTAGTTGAACACCACATCGAGCACACACACCATTATGCTCACAATGCTTGGCACACGCATGTTGCCAGAGCATTTCAGCATGTTGCCGGCAAAGCTCTGCATCTGGAAAAACGGCATTGCAAGCATAAAAATGAGGAAATACCATGAGGCATCGCCGGCTATCGACGCATCGCCGCCAAGCCAATATGGAAGGTGCCAGCTTATGGAAATGCCTATAAGACCGAGTATTGTTGAGAAAAGCAGGGCGGAAAATATGCCATGGCGGAAAACAAGACGTGCCTTGGCAAAATCGTTAGAGCCTATGAAGTGGGCAACCTGCACAGAAAAGCCCATGGAAACAGCAGTTGAGATACTGCCGCAAAGCCATGTCGACGACTCTATAAGCCCGATTGCGGCAGAAGCCTGGGTTCCGAGATGGCCTACCATGGCGGCATCGATGAAGAACATCAGCACAGTGGTGATCTGTGCCAATATAGAGGGTATGCTCAAGTCTACTATAAGATTGAACATCTCTCTACGGGTCATCTCCTCATGGCCGCGTATCTTTGCCAGCAATATCTCACTTCTGCGCATAAAAAACATTGGATTGTAGCAACCTTCCTTCCAACCGCATTACTCAACCGTCAATAAACAAAAACCGCTACGTGTTTCATTAATTGCGGCCGTTACATGTAACGGCCCTACAAAGTCAAAAATAGCAGCCCCAAGTGGCGAGGCTGCTATTTGTATTATTTGATATCCTCTAATTGTATCTTAAATGTCAACACCGAATATCCGGGAATGTTGCTGTTGCCCGTAGTGCCATATCCCATCTGGCATGGCATATATACGGTCCAGACATCACCCTTGTGCATGTTAAGCAATGCTGTTGTAAAGCCGTCAACAAGTCCTCCGGCATAGAATGTCACAGGCTTTGATGTTGGAGGCATGTGAGCGTCGAACACCTTTCCTGAGGTATATGACGCAGAAGGCAGAAGACGCCCCTCGTAGAAAATTGTCACAGAGTCGGTATACAACGGACTTACCTCACCGTCGCCCTTGGTATCGACATGTGCGATGACGAAGTTGTAGTTGTCTACGCTCAGTGAGTCTTCGAGCGACCACTTGCGTATAATCTTCCAGCTGTCGTCGCCGCCGGCTATCAGCTGACTTGTTGTCGCATAGAGGTTGTTCCAATAAGCCTCGTTTGTGGCCTGCCAATTGGCATATTCCTCTACGGTGTCGTCGTTCTCGCTGCATGACGGCAGCATGAGCAACGACATCATAGCCATAAGGATATATAAAAACTTGTATTGCTTCATTTCAATTTATTACTGCAGTTTCTTAAGCAGGCTTGCAATGCTCACCTTGTCCTCGATAATGCTGTTGAGCTCAGAGATTGGCACACGCTCCTGCTGCATAGTGTCGCGGTAGCGCAATGTCACGCAGTTGTCATTAAGAGTATCGTGGTCTACGGTTACGCAGAACGGAGTACCGATAGCATCCTGACGGCGATAGCGCTTGCCGATAGAGTCCTTCTCGTCATACTGGCAGTTGAAGTGGAACTTCAGGTCGTTTATAATCTCACGGGCCTTTTCAGGCAGGCCGTCTTTCTTTACCAATGGCATAACGGCGAGCTTAACAGGAGCCAGAGCTGCCGGCAACTTCAATACGACACGTGTCTCACCGCTCTCCAGTTTCTCCTCCTCGTATGCATGGCACATGATAGAGAGGAACATACGGTCTACGCCGATACTTGTCTCAATAACATACGGAGTGTAGCTCTCGTTGGTCTGCGGATCGAAGTATTTGATGCTCTTGCCAGAGAACTTCTCGTGCTGGGACAAGTCGAAGTTTGTACGGCTGTGAATGCCCTCAACCTCCTTGAAGCCAAACGGCATCTTGAACTCAATATCTGTGGCGGCATTGGCATAGTGTGCAAGTTTCTCATGGTCGTGGAAACGGTAGTTCTCGGCACCGAAACCAAGTGCCTGGTGCCATGCCATACGTGTCTGCTTCCACTTCGGGAACCAGTCAAGCTCGGTGCCAGGCTTAACAAAGAACTGCATCTCCATCTGCTCGAACTCGCGCATACGGAAGATGAACTGACGGGCAACTATCTCGTTGCGGAAAGCCTTACCTATCTGGGCTATACCGAAAGGCACCTTCATGCGGCCGGTCTTCTGCACGTTGAGGTAGTTTACAAATATACCCTGTGCGGTCTCCGGACGAAGATAAACCTTCATAGAGGCATCTGCGCTTGCTCCCATCTCTGTAGAGAACATGAGGTTGAACTGGCGCACGTCGGTCCAGTTCTTTGTTCCGCTGATAGGGTCAACAATTTCCTCGTCTATGATAATCTGCTTCAGAGCCTCAAGATCCGGTCCCTGCATGGCCTCGGCATAGCGCGCATGCAGTGCGTCACGTTTTTCCTTTGTCTCTCTCACACGCTCGCTGGTGGCAAGATACTGCTCCTCGTCGAAAGAGTCACCGAAACGCTTGCGTGCCTTGGCAACCTCCTTCTGTATCTTCTCGTCGTATTTTGCAATCTGGTCCTCAATAAGAACGTCAGCACGGTAGCGCTTCTTAGAGTCGCGGTTGTCGATGAGAGGGTCGTTGAAAGCGTCAACGTGTCCGCTTGCCTTCCATATTGTAGGGTGCATAAAGATAGCAGAGTCTATGCCCACGATGTTCTCATGGAGCAACACCATGCTCTTCCACCAATATTGCTTGATATTGTTTTTCAGTTCCACACCATTCTGTCCGTAGTCGTATACGGCGCCGAGACCGTCATAGATCTCGCTGCTTGGGAAGACAAAGCCATATTCTTTGCAGTGGCTTACAATCTTCTTGAATACATCTTCTTGTGCCATTGTCTAATATTTCAATTTTACGTTTTTTGCTATTTTAATAACATTTTGCGTGCAAAGATACGCTTTTTTCTCCAAATAGCGATAACATAAGATGTGAAAACTTTATAATCTGTTTGCCGTATCATTTTTTTTTCGTACTTTTGCCGATAATGTTAACTTCCGGCACCATGTCCGCCCGGCAAGTAAACTCTACTTTGACCATCAGAAAACCACCAACAGCAAAATGGACGACAACAGCAAAGACGACGAAATCTTAGATAACCAAACAAACGGGCAGGAGACCGAGCAGCATTCAGACTACAAGCCCGTAAACAGATTTGACGCAGCGGCAGTGCATCATCTCAGCGGAATGTACCAGAACTGGTTCCTCGACTACGCATCCTACGTTATTCTTGAGCGTGCGGTGCCTAACATTGCAGACGGACTGAAACCCGTGCAGCGGCGCATCTTGCACTCGATGAAACGCATGGACGACGGCAGATACAACAAGGTTGCAAATATTGTCGGGCACACCATGCAGTTCCACCCGCATGGCGATGCCTCTATTGGCGATGCCCTTGTGCAGATGGGACAGAAAAACCTGCTCATAGACACTCAGGGGAACTGGGGAAACATATTGACCGGCGACCGCGCGGCTGCCCCACGATACATTGAGGCACGGTTGTCGAAGTTTGCTCTCGACACCGTTTTTAATCCAAAGACAACGAACTGGCAGATGTCATACGACGGCAGAAACAAAGATCCTATAGCCCTGCCTGTGAAGTTCCCGTTGCTTCTGGCTCAGGGCGCAGAGGGTATTGCTGTCGGACTCAGCTCAAAAATTCTTCCTCACAACTTCTGCGAGATTTGCGAGGCCGCCATAGCTTACCTTAAGGGTGAGCCTTTCCAGCTTTATCCCGACTTCCCTACAGGAGGCGCCATAGACGTAAGCAAATACAACGACGGGCAGCGTGGCGGTGTATTGAAAGTAAGGGCAAAGATAGAAAAACTCGACAACAAGACACTCGTAATACGCGAGATACCATTCGGCAAGACTGCCGACACACTGAAAGAGTCTATCCTGAAAGCTGTTGAAAAGGGAAAGATTAAGGTCAGAAAAGTTGACGACATGACATCGGCAGAGGTGGAGATACAGGTGCATCTGGCACCGGGCGTATCTTCCGACAAGACTCTTGATGCCCTATACGCATTCTCAGACTGCGAGATAAACATATCGCCAAACTGCTGCGTCATCGAGGACAACAAGCCACAGTTCCTTACCGTCAGCGATGTGTTGCGCCACTCTACAGACTCAACAATGGGACTATTGCGCAACGAGCTGCAGATAAGACGCAACGAGCTGATGGAGCAGCTGTTCTTCGCATCACTCGAAAAAATATTCATAGAAGAGCGCATCTATAAGGAGCGCCGCTTTGAGCAGGCGAAGAATTTGGACGAGGCTATAGCTTTCGTCGACGAGAAACTGGAGCCTTTCAAGCCCGATTTTGTCAGAGAGGTTACACGTGACGACATTCTGCGCCTGCTGGAGATAAAGATGCAGCGCATCCTGAAATTCAACAAGGACAAGGCCGACGAGCTTATCGCACGGATAAAGGACGAGGTTAAGGGCATAGACCACGACCTCGCACACATGACAGACGTAACCATAAACTGGTTCAACTTCATACTGCAGAAATACGGGAAAGACCATCCGCGCCTTACCGAAATACGCTCATTCGACACCATTGAGGCAACAAAGGTTGTGGAGGCCAACGAGAAACTGTACATAAACCGGCAGGAGGGATTTGTAGGTACCGGACTGAAGAAGGATGAGTTTGTCTGCAACTGCTCAGACATAGACGACATCATCCTATTCTACCGTGACGGCAAATACAAAGTCATTAAGGTGGCTGACAAGATATTTGTCGGAAAGAATGTCATACACGTACAGGTGTTTAAGAAAAATGACAAGCGCACCACCTATAATGCCATATACCGTGACGGCAAGAAGGGGGTTTACTATATAAAGAGATTTAACGTAACGAGCATAACACGGGATAAGGAATACGACCTGACAATAGGCACTCCGGGCTCACGCGTATGTTACTTCACCGCCAACCCCAACGGAGAGGCTGAGATAATAAAAATAACGCTTGACGTAGATCCTACCAAGAAAAAACAGAACATCTTCATAGAAAAAGATTTCTCCGAGATAATGATTAAGGGACGTGCGTCGAGAGGCAACCTGCTGTCGAAAAAGAGCATACACCGCATAGGGCTGAAGAGCCACGGACACAGCACGCTCGGTGGCAGAAAGGTGTGGTTCGACCCGGACGTTAACCGAATAAACTACGAGGAGCACGGCAATCTGCTCGGTGAGTTCTGGGATGGCGACAGCATACTTGTCGTTCTTGACAACGGTGACTTCTACATAACAAACTTTGACGCCAATAACCATTACGAGACCAACATACAGCGTATAGAGAAATGGAAGCCTCACAAGATATGGACAGCCGTGCTCTACGATGCCGACAACGAGGGCTATCCATACGTGAAGCGTTTCCTTATGGAGGCAATCAAGAAACACCAGAACTATCTTGGCGACAACCCGAACAGTAAACTTGTGTTGCTCACCGATGCCGCCTATCCACGTCTGCAGGTAACATTCGGTGGCGTGGACGCTGTCCGTCCGCCATTGGAGATAGATGTGGAGAGCTTCATCGGTGTCAAAGGCTTCAAGGCTAAGGGCAAGCGAATATCAACGTTCAACATTGACAACATAGAGGAACTGGAGCCTTTAAGAACGCCAGAGGAAGAAACGGCTGACGACAAAGAGGCAGATGACAAAGAAGACACCGAGATAGAAAATCTTGACCCTGATGCAGGAAAATCTCAGCAGCAGATTATTGACGAGATGACCGGACAATTAAATCTCTTTCCCGATGAGCCATGAGAAAAACTCCTTTAATTGACAAGTGGGCAAGTAGACGAGCTGACAAGTTGTTTGTCCCCGCATTTATAGCTTTAGCTCTAAGCTTTTCGTCAAAATCTTACGCAGCCGACTCTATTGTCTCACGCTCAAAAATAATAGAAAACTCTATGATGGTGGGTATTGGCGCCACAGATATTCTCGACACATATCTCTCGCAAGAGAAATATAAGGGTACCGAAGTGCGCTTCATATCGCACACCACCCGCAGCAGAGAAAATTCCAATTGGTCGCAACTTGCCATTCACCAAGGATATGCAGCCATTGCCGACAACCGCTCCGGCAACGGCGGAGAAATTGAGGGCATGTACAATTTCCAGTTTGGTTGCCTCTACAATTGGAAACTGTGCCAAAACCGGCTGTCGATAGCTGCCGGAGCTACAGCCGACGCCTTGGCTGGTTTCCTGTACAATCACCACGGAGGCAACAATCCCGCACAGGCACGTCTGCAACTCAACATCACGCCTACGGCAAGAGCATCGTGGCAGTCACATATTTCAAAGATTCCTGTCAAGGCAACTTACGAGGTGGGCATACCACTCATAGGACTGATGTTCTCACCAAACTACGGACAATCGTACTACGAGATATTCAGCCGCGGCGACTACGACCACAATGTTGTCGTCACCACCCCGTTCTGTTCTCCCTCTATAAGGCAGATGCTTACTCTTGACGCAACCTTCGGCAAGACCACCCTGCGCATCGGATATCTCAACGACGTGCGCCAAGCCGACGTAAACAACCTGAAATGGCACAGCTATACCCACTCTGTGATAATAGGCATAACAAGAAAGTTCCAGATTACAAAACTACGGCCATGAAAAGTAATTCTAATGTTGACAAGTTGACGAGTATACGAGTAAACAAGTCGGTTGAAACGGAGTTGCAATCCGCTTCTTGGAGTATCAGGATTTATAATCCGCTCAACATAGTACGCATGTGTAAAATCAAACAACTTGTCTACTTGTTAACTTTTCTACTCGTCAACTTTCTAACATGCACCTCTTGCGTCAACGAAGAAGAGTTCGACAACAATGCCAACGGCAACTTCGAGGCACTCTGGAAAATCATAGACCAGCACTATTGCTTCTTCGACTATAAGCAAATTGACTGGAATGCCATTTACGCAAAATACAAACCGCAGGTGGCCGGACAGCTGACAGAAGACCAGCTGTTCGAGGTTCTTGGCAATATGCTCGGCGAACTGAAAGACGGACATGTAAATCTATATTCCTCTTTCGACATCTCGCGCTACTGGACATGGCACGAGGCATACCCGTCTAATTGCGCCGACACGCTGTTTAACAAATATCTCGGTACCGGATACCGCATAACATCGGGAATGAAATACCGTATACTCGACGACAACGTTGGCTACATCCGTCTTGAGTCTTTCAACTACGGCATCGGCTCTGGAAATCTCGACAACATACTATTTTATCTCGCACCATGCCGTAAGCTGATAATCGACATACGCGACAATGGCGGCGGCATGCTGACCAGCGCCGAGGAGATGGCCGCACGGTTTACAAATGAGAAACGGCTCGTTGGCTACATGCGACATAAAACAGGAACAGGACACAACGATTTCTCAGATATGAAACCACAATATCTGAAACCTTCAAAAGGCATCAGATGGCAAAAACAGGTATGCGTGCTGACAAACCGTGCCGTTTACAGCGCAGCCAACGAATTTGTAAAATACATGAGGCAATGCCCCAACGTCACAATCATCGGCGACCGCACAGGCGGCGGAGCCGGTATGCCATTCAGCAGCGAGTTGCCAAATGGCTGGACCATCCGTTTCTCTGCATGCCCTATGTATGATGCTGACAAACAGTCCACTGAATTTGGAATAGCCCCAGATATCAACGTACAACTCTCCGAAACAGACCTTGCAAAAGGTATAGACACAATTATCGAGGCTGCAAGAAAATAAAATTGCCTTATAAAATTTGTATGGCCGTTATACATAACAGGCCGCAAAATACCCGCCTGCCTTTCTCTTGGGCAAGCGGGTATTTTGCGGCCTGCATTATATTGAGCTTATAAGGCTCACATTATCTCAGTTTGCCGTATTCCCCGTCTGTTACCGGCTCAAGCCATTCGTTTGAGGTATTCTCGCCAGAAAGCTCAAATGCGAGATGGGCAAACCAACTGTCAGCGGCGGCACCGTGCCAGTGTTTCACATTTGCGGGAATGTGAATTACCGTGCCAGGCTGGATTTCCTGTGCCGGCTTGCCCTCTTCCTGATACCATCCGCGTCCGGCTACACCAATGAGCATCTGACCGCCGCCTCTCTTTGCCTTATGTATGTGCCAGTTGTTGCGGCAGCGGGGCTCGAAAGTAACGTTGGCAATATGGACCTGTTCTGTTGATATGCGGGCAAGATAGCTGTTGCCAGTGAAATATTTGGCGTATGCTGTATTTGGCTCGCCGACAGGAAAGATCATCTCCTGCTGGAAACGCTCTTTTTCTGTTGCGGCATCATCGTCAGCCCATACTTCCTTTGCCATACGGAAACCTGCCCATGCGTTAGGCCATCCGGCATAGAAGGCTGCCTGTGTAAGAAGTGCGGCTATCTCCTTACGGGTTATACCGTGTTTCTTTCCCATTTCAAGATGTGAGCGGAAAGAGGAGTCTACGAGTCCCTTGCCCAACAATATGGAGATGGTCACCATGCTGTGGTCGTGAAGGCTGAGCGTAGAGTCGTTCCATACCGCATCACCGAAAAGAACATTGTCATTTAACTCTGCAAACTTTGGTGCGAACTCACCGAGAACCTGTCGTCCTGCAGTCTGTGTTATTTTTTTCTGTGCCATGACATTGAGTGTTAAAATGCTGAATGCTGATATTAAGATGATTTTATACATGATATTTGTCCGTTTTTTAATGTTTGGTGCAAAGATAATGATTTCCCGAATTTAACATGCTATCTTAATTGCGGATAATTCAACCATTTTTACGGATAGGCGCAATTTTTCATTAAAAATGGAAATTTATAAAAACCCACCTAAAAGACAATAGTCCCCTAAGTTCTGGGGACTATCGTTTCTATTGGCTGTTCCTTTTTCATGTCAAGAGGTGCCGACTGGAATTTAACCTTCTTGAAGTCTATAGCCTTGAGGTCTATACATCTGATGGTGCTGTTGTGCATAGTGCGGTAGTATATGCGACGGTTACAGATATCTGTGGCGACAGTCCATTGCGTGGCACCAGGTATGTCTGGCACCTGCATGGCATCAGCGTATTCTATGCCTACAGGTATGTCGAAGTTGTTGAGAATATGGAATGCCTGCTCTACAGCCTTGCGCTCTGTTGGCATGGCGGGTGCCGATGCCTGATAGAAGGCAGCCCTTACGAAGCGCGACGGCGGAGTGATGTCGCCAGGTATACCGAATATGCCACTGCCGCTGCCAAAGGCTCTCAGCTCCATATTGCCTGTTGTACGTTGCCTGACAGTTCCAGACTGCAGGCTCACGTAGTTGTTTAGGTTTGTGAGATGCCACTCAAAGCCAGGAGAGTTGGTCAGCACGCCAAGGGTATTCTCGTAGAAGTGCGGCTGCCGGTCAATAATCTCCAGTACAACCTGTCTGCCGCTCTCTTCTGTGATGCGCCAGTGTACGGTAGAGCTGCGGGGGTCTGTGGTTACGATATGGATGTTTTTTATGGCCTCTTTGACCTCATCGACAGACTTGAAGTTGCCGAGTATCCACGATACCAGCTGAAGGTCGCTGACTGTAGTCTCATTGAGCGCTGCGTCATATTGCTCGTACTGGCCGTATTCCGGGAAATAAAACAAGCCGGCGGCAAGACCGGCCTCGTTGATGCCGTCTACAACGAATTCAGGTTGTTGTACAGCCAGTCCCACGTAACCATATCGGGCTGTGAGCCTCATGCCTTCTTTCCTGCCCGATGGAGTGAGAGAGCGCTGGGTGTATCCGCGCGGCACTATCGAATAGCAACTTTCCAGGTCGCTGCCTGCCCATTCTATAGTTCTGGCAGGAATGGTGCTGCCGTCTGTTGTGTGGAGAGTGATGCCTGTGCAGGCCATAGCCTTTTCCGATGTTGCCGACATGGTGAGCAATGCCACCGTCAGAGATAATAGTTTCTTCATTTTTGTTTTCTCCTTAATTTTAGGTGATGATGCAAATATAGCCTAATATTACCACTGATGCCCCTATGTCCATGATGTTTTCCGTATTTTTAGCCTTTCTTTACTTTGTTTTTGTCATAATGGAATGTTCATGTTGCAGTTGGAGACATGTAGATGTTGGAATTTATAGCCCCCACCTTAAACAGTTGCTGGAAATGGCAAGAAGTATGGTAAAAAAACAATTTGTCCAAAATCTACAGATAAAATGAAGGCAAAAAACAAAAAAACTCCGCAAAAATATCGCCTTTCTCATTTTTTATTTATACCTTTGCAACTGCTTTTGCGCCTGTGGCGAAATTGGTAGACGCGCCAGACTTAGGATCTGGTGTTTCGCGACGTGTAGGTTCGAGTCCTATCAGGCGCACACATTTAAAACTCCGGCTGCTTACATTATAAGCAGCCGTTTTTTGTATGGCGTACCCGTCATACAAAAATGGTCAGATGTTTGCCGTCGGCTTCTTTCAGATCTCACCTTACGAAGAACACACTTGCCACAGGCTATGTAATTCCCACTATTAGGGGTTATCGCCGTTAGACAATGCTCACGCCGAGACGTAAAGCAAAAGACGTGCGGACGTATAAGCCTGCACGTCCGCACGTCTTTTTATAAACGAACAGCCAGACTATTTCACGTTGCCAACCTTGATAAGATACTCGGCAATCTGCACTGCATTCAGAGCCGCCCCCTTGCGTATCTGGTCACCTGTGAGCCAAAGAGTTATGCCGTTGTCGTTGGCAAGGTCCTTACGTACACGGCCAACATACACATCGTCCTTGCCTGCGCTCTCGAGAGGCATTGGGTAAACATAGTTCTGAGGGTCATCCTCAAGCGTTACGCCGGGAGCCTCAGCAAGAGCCTTGCGGACCTGCTCTACGGTCAGTGGTTCGGCAGTCTCAATCCATACCGACTCAGAATGTGAGCGGAGCGATGAAACACGCACACAAGTGGCACTGGTACGCACATCGCTGTGCATAATCTTGCGTGTCTCGTTGTACATCTTCATCTCCTCCTTTGTATAGTCGTTATCGGTCATCACGTCAATCTGCGGAATGACGTTGTACGCCAGCTGATGCGGGAACTTCTTGACCGTCTTAACCTCGCCTTCCTCTATCAGCTCCTTGTACTGCTGCTGCAGCTCTGCCATGGCAACGGCACCTGCGCCGCTTGCACTCTGATAGCTCGATATGTGAATGCGCTGAATATGCGACAGTTTCTCGATAGGCTGCAACACAACAACCATCATAATAGTTGTGCAGTTAGGGTTGGCGATGATGCCACGCGGACGAACCAGAGCATCCCCGGCATTAACCTCGGGAACAACCAATGGCACATCCTCGTCCATACGGAAGGCACTTGAGTTGTCTATCATCACAGCGCCATATTTTGTAATTGTCTCGGCAAACTCCTTGCTCGTGCCACCGCCTGCCGAGGTGAAAGCTATGTCTACATCCTTGAAATCATCATTATGCTGCAATAGTCTTACCTCATATTCCTTACCCTTGAAGGTGTATTTCTTGCCTGCGCTACGCTCTGAGCCAAACAACACCAAATCATCCATCGGGAAATCTCTCTCTGCAAGTATGCGCAGGAATTCCTGTCCCACAGCACCGCTTGCACCAACAATTGCTACTTTCATACGTTCTAAAATTAATAAAATGTGATATTCTGCGGCAAAATTACAACTTTTAGCGCAATTATCGTTTAATTCTTATGAATTTATGTCAGAAATCCAATATTTTTTCGGAACTTTGCAGATGATTTGACGTTTTAGGCTAAAAGCCTACCTGCAAGTCCAACCTTAAACACACAAAAAACATCATGCCCGATATTGCATCGTATTTCCCGATAACCAATCCGACACTCATCTTCTTTGTCGTGATGCTGATAATTCTCTTTGCGCCCATCATCATGGGCAAGCTCAGAATTCCACACATCATCGGCATGGTGTTGGCTGGCGTACTTGTAGGCCATTACGGGTTGAACATACTTGTACGTGACGACTCGTTTGAGCTTTTCGGCAACGTCGGTCTTTATTACATCATGTTTCTCGCATCGCTCGAGATGGACATGGAGGGCATAAAGAAAAATGTGAGACGGATGTTCGCTTACGGCGCCATGACGTGTTTCATACCTCTGGTTCTCACCTACTTTATGGGCGTTGGCATGCTTGGCTACACAACCCTTGCGGCATTGCTCCTGGGATGTATTATGGCTTCAAACACCCTTATCGCCTACCCTATCGTGGGCAGATACGGTCTGCAGCGTAAGCCAAGCGTAACCCTAAGTGTCGGTGCGTCGATGATCTCATTGCTTACATCGCTTATCATACTGTCAGCCATAGAGAATGCCCACAGCAACGATGCCGGTCCGCTTTTCTGGTTATGGTTTGTGCTGCGCATAGTCGTCTACTGCATAGCGTTGGCATGGCTGGTACCAAGGCTCACGAGGTGGTTCCTCAGAAGATACTCAGATGCTGTGATGCAGTTCATATTCGTCATGGCGATGCTCTTTATGAGCGCCGCCTTTGCCGACGCAGTTGGCATAAACGGCATATCGGGCGCATTCCTCGCAGGCCTTATCCTTAACAGATATATTCCGCCCGTGTCGCCGCTTATGAACCGCATCGAGTTTATAGGCAACGCTCTGTTCATCCCCTATTTCCTTATCGGTGTGGGCATGCTCATCAACGTCCGTCTGCTTTTCAGCGGCGGCAACATAATATGGGTGGTGGCCCTCATAGTGATATTCGGAACAGTGGGTAAGGCTATCGCCGCCTATACAGCCTGCTTCCTGTTCAAGATGCCGCTGTCGTCGGGGCACATGATGTTTGGCCTTACCTCGGCACATGCTGCGGGAGCAATAGCAATGGTAATGATTGGCATGCGGCTTGAAGTCTCACCAGGACATTATCTCGTCGACGACACCATGCTAAACGGTGTTGTTATGATGATACTCTTCACCTGCATAATCTCCACCATCGTCACCGAGCATGCGGCACAAAAGATAACTCTTCGCGACAAAGAATATCCGCTCGAGGATTTTACCGCTACCGATGACGAGAAAATTCTCATCCCTGTGAAATATCCAGAATATGCCAACAGGCTTATAAACCTCGCCATTCTGATGAGAAACCCGAAGCTGAACAGGGGACTTGTAGGACTGAACGTTGTTTACGATGATGCAAAAATGCGGCACAACCAAGTGCTCGGACAACAGATACTGCAACAGGTTCAGCAATATGCGGCAGGCTCAGACGTAAAGATGCAGACTCAGGTACGCATAGCCGCCAACATAGCCAACGGCATAAAACATGCGTTCAAGGAGTTTCAGGCTTCCGAAATCCTGATAGGAATGCACATGCACGCCGAGGTGTCAAACAAGTTCTGGGGAGAGTTCCATCAAAGCCTGTTCAACGGACTGAACCGCCAAATCATTATGGCAAGGCTGCATCAGCCGCTCAGCACCATAAGGCGCATACAGGTTGCCGTGCCGTCAAGGGCACAATACGAGCCGGGCTTCTACCGCTGGCTTGAGAGGCTGGCGCGTATGGCAAAGAACCTCGAATGCCGCATAACTTTCCATAGCCGCACAGACACAATGGAGCTTATTCAGCAATTCGTTAACAACAAGCACCATGAGCTGCGGGCAGACTACGAGTCGATGGAGCACTGGAACGGACTGCCCATGCTGGCCACGACAATAGCACAAGACCACATGTTTGTGGTGGTGACGGCACGAAAGGGAACAGTGTCGTACAAAAACGCACTCGACCGTCTGCCTGATGAGATAACAAGATATTTCAGCGGAAAAAATCTCATGATAATCTTCCCAGACCAGTTCGGTGAGCAAGAGGACACGATGACTTTCGCACAGTCGCAACATACAGAAGAAAGATCGGCATACGAGGGACTGTGCGACTGGATAAACAAAAAGATACAATATTTTCATAACCAGAACATGTAGAGCCGTTACATGTAACGGCCTCAGGCAAGGCGGGCTGAAAGCCCAAAAAGCACATATTCCAAAGCAACGCCCTGGGTATATATTACATCATCAATCCGTGCGCCCTGTAAGGGCATAGGTATAAAAAAATAACACTTATGATAGACATAAAAGACATTACAAAGAGCTTCGGCTCGCTGCCGGTGCTAAAAGGCATAGACCTGCACATAGGCAAGGGCGAGATAGTGAGTATCGTTGGCCCGAGCGGTGCGGGCAAGACAACTTTGCTACAGATAATCGGCACTCTTGACAAGCCCGACACTGGAAGCATCATCGTTGACGGCACCGACATCGGTAAACTGTCGAAGGCTAAACTCAGCGACTTCCGCAACCAGCACTTGGGCTTTGTATTCCAGTTCCATCAGCTGTTGCCAGAGTTTACGGCTCTCGAGAACATAATGATTCCTGCCTTCATTGCAGGCAAAGGCCAGAAAGAGGCTAAGGAAAGAGCTATGGAGCTGCTCACTTTCATGGGACTGCAAGACAGGGCGTCGCATAAGCCCAATGAGCTTTCGGGCGGTGAGAAACAGCGTGTGGCCGTGGCAAGGGCACTGGTAAACAATCCTTCAGTGATACTCGCTGATGAGCCGTCGGGAAGTCTCGACTCGAAGAACAAGGCAGAGCTGCATCAGCTGTTCTTCGACCTGAGAGATAAATTCGGACAGACGTTCGTCATCGTCACCCACGATGAGACACTGGCGACTACTACAGACCGCACCATCCACATGAAGGATGGAAAAATCATGGAAGACACATATGAGGCAACTCTGTAGAGCCGTTACATGTAACGGCCGCAAGCAATAAACGTAAACAATGCGTCCTGAAGGGGCAACAAGCGCATAGCTCTGGATATAGGAGCATCACCTATCCGTTGCCTGCTACGGATATTAATATCGCCTCTACATATTATTCATAAAAAACAAAATAAAAATGACAGAACTGAAATTAGGCGACTACAACAAGCTGAAAGTGGTAAAAGAGGCGAAAAGACCCAATCCGCACGCCTTCAACAACGAAGAGACTTTCGGCATATTCCTCGACGGCGGACGCGAGGGCGACATTCTGATGCCGAAAAGATATGTACCAGAGGGCACAAAGACGGGCGACGTGATAGAGTGTTTCCTCTATCTTGACCAAGACGAGCGTCTCATTGCGACAACCGAGACCCCGATTGCAAAGGTTGGCGAGTTTGCATTCCTCGACTGCTCATGGGTAAACGAATACGGAGCATTCCTAAACTGGGGACTCATGAAAGACGTGTTCTGCCCGTTCCGCGAGCAGAAAAAGAAGATGGAAATGGGCAACAGCTACATCGTTCACATACACCTCGACGAGGACTCTTACCGCATTGTGGCCTCGGCCAAGATTGAGAAGTTCTTTGCTGAGGACACTCCCGAATATCAGCACGGACAGCCCGTGGAGATTATGATATGGCAGAAGACCGACCTCGGCTTCAAGGTCATCATCGAGAACAGATATCCGGGACTGATCTATAAGGACCAGATTTTCAGGCATGTCACAACGGGCGACAAGATGACGGCATATATCGACAACGTGCGCCCCGACGGAAAAATTGACGTGACGCTACAGCCAACAGGCCGCAGGCTGACAGCCGACTTCGCCGAGACACTGCTCGAATATCTTCACGACAACAACGGTTTCTGCCCGCTCGGCGACAAAAGCGATGCCGAGGATATAAAACACACGTTCCAAGTAAGCAAAAAGACGTTTAAGAAAGCCGTCGGCGATCTGTACAAACGCCGTCTGATAACAATATCTCCAAATGGATTAAGGCTGGTGTGAAAAAAGCCCTGGGAATTCCACACAAACAGGAATTTCCAGGGCTTACGCTTTTATTCTACCTATTAGAACTCAGCAGTCTTCGGTGTTCTCGGGAACGGTATCACATCACGGATATTCTGCATGCCCGTCACGAAAAGTATCAGTCGCTCGAAGCCAAGGCCGAAACCGCCATGAGGACAGCTTCCATACTTGCGTGTATCAAGATACCACCACATATCCTTCATCGGTATGTTGCGTCGCTCAACCTCGCCCATCAGCTTCTCGTAGCTCTCCTCGCGGACAGAGCCGCCTATAATCTCGCCTATCTGCGGGAACAGCACGTCGGTGCCCTGAACGGTTTTCCCGTCCTCGTTTATCTTCATATAGAAAGCCTTGATATCTTTCGGGTAGTCACACATGATGACAGGCTTCTTGAAATGATGCTCAACAAGATAGCGCTCGTGCTCGCTGGCAAGATCCATACCCCACGAAACAGGGAACTCGAACTTTTGTCCGTTGGCGACAGCCTCCTCCAATATCTTGATACCCTCTGTATAAGGCAGACGCACGAAGTCGTTCTCGAGTACGCTGTTCAGACGCCCGATGAGTGTCTTGTCTATCATCTTGTTCAGGAACTGCAGGTCGTCCTGACAGTTGTCCAAAGCCCACTTTACGCAATAGCGGATGAAATCCTCCTCAAGGTCCATGAGATCGTTCTTGTCGATGAAGGCAACCTCAGGCTCTATCATCCAGAACTCGGCGAGGTGGCGGGGAGTATTCGAGTTCTCTGCACGGAAGGTAGGACCGAAAGTGTAAATCTGTCCCAACGCTGTGGCGCCAAGCTCACCCTCGAGCTGTCCTGAGACTGTGAGCGATGTCATCTTGCCGAAGAAGTCATCGTCGTATTTTATCTTGCCGTCCTCATCTTTCTCCAGATTGTAGAGGTTCTTGGTTGTCACCTGGAACATCTCCCCTGCACCCTCACAGTCGCTTGCCGTTATGATAGGTGTGTGGAAATAGAAGAAGCCGTGGTCGTGGAAATACTTGTGTATGGCAATAGCCATGTTGTGCCGGATGCGCATAACGGCTCCGAAAGTATTAGTACGCAGACGCATGTGCGCATGCTGACGCATATACTCGAAGCTCTGGCCTTTTTTCTGCATGGGATAGTCGCTGCCGCAGAGACCGTAGATTTCTATCTCCTTGCACTGTATCTCGACAGCCTGTCCCTGTCCCTGACTCTCAACAAGCTCGCCGACAGCACTGATACAGGCACCTGTAGTTATCTGCTTCAGCATATTCTCATCGACCGTTGACGGGTCGACTACTATCTGCACGTTATTAATAGTAGAACCGTCGTTGAGGGCGATAAAGTCGACCGCTTTGCTACTGCGATGGGTCCTTACCCATCCCTTTACATTCACGATTGTGCCGAAGTCTCTTGACTTGAGCACATCGACAACCTTAGTTCTTTTCATTTTTTTAAGTTGACGAGTTGACAAGTTAACGAGTGGACAAATTAACAAATTTACATGTTGCTTGTCTCACTTATCGCTTGCCGGTTTATTAAACAATTATATTATTATCTAAGTTGACGAGCAGACAAGCAATCAGTCTACTTGTCCACTCGCCAACTTGTTAACTTATTTACTCAAACGCGCCCATGCGGAGCATGTCCACTTCCTGCTCGGTGAGGAACCGCCAGTCGCCACGTCGCAGGTTCTTCTTTGTAAGTCCTGCAAACTGCACACGGTCGAGCTTGGTAACACGGTATCCGAGATGCTCAAAGATACGGCGGACGATGCGGTTCTTGCCGCTGTGTATCTCAATACCTACCTGACTCTTGTCGTGCTCATCGGCATACTCAATGGCGTCTGCGTGTATCTCACCGTCCTCAAGCTCTATGCCCGAAGCAATCTGCTGCATGTCATGCATGGTGACATTCTTGTCGAGATATACGTGGTAAACCTTCTTTTTCAGGAACTTAGGATGTGTGAGCTTGCTTGCCAGCTCGCCATCGTTGGTAAGCAGAAGCACACCTGTAGTGTTGCGGTCGAGGCGGCCTACAGGATAGATGCGCTCCGGGCAAACATCCTTAACGAGATCCATAACCGTCTTGCGTTGCTGCGGATCATCGCTTGTTGTCACATAGTCCTTTGGTTTGTTGAGCAGCACATAAACCTTCTTCTCGAGTGTTATAGGCTGGTCGTGAAACCTCACCTCGTCAGTGCGGGCAACCTTTGTTCCCAACTCTGTAACAACCTGTCCGTTAACAGTAACGACACCTGCCTGTATGAAATCATCAGCCTCACGGCGTGAGCATACACCGGCATTGGCAAGGTACTTGTTCAGACGTATAGGCTCATTCGGGTCTATATGTGTCTCCTTATATTCTATTCGCTTTTTCAAGCTGTATTTTGCATTTGGGTCATAACCAGGAGTGCGCTGCTGGCCATAGCCTCCACGAGGCTGATACCCGCCCTGACGAGGCTGTCCATATCCGCCTTGGCGTGGCTGTCCGTAACCTCCCTGACGAGACTGTCCATATCCGCCCTGACGGGGCTGATAACCACCTTGGCGGGACTGATAACCACCCTCCTGATCATTGTTGTAACGCGGCTGATAGCCACCTGTGCGCGGACGCTGCTGATAACCGCCCTGACGGGGCTGATAACCGCCTTGGCGGGGCTGATAACCGCCCTCCTGATCATTGTTGTAACGCGGCTGATAGCCACCTGTGCGCGGACGCTGCTGATAACCGCCCTGACGGGGCTGATAACCGCCTTGACGGGGCTGATAACCGCTCTGACGAGGCTGATAGCCGCCTGTGCGCTGTTGGCTCTGCAGAGTAGCGCCGAAGCCCTCGGGACGGAAACCTCCCTCCCCGTCTGTTCTGCCCGCCCCAGCGGGGTATGCGCGCTGAGTATGAATACGCGGACGCTGTGGTCTGTTTCCTGCACGATAATCTCTCTGATAACCAACTGGTTTGTAGCCATCACGGCTGTTGTTTTCTCCCTGCTGCGCAGAGTAGTCTTGCGACTTGTTTTCCATTTCTGAATCCATAGTTATACTATTAGTTTTGTTATAGCCTCACGGCTGTGGGTTAGTATGAATTTATTATATCCTGACAGAGCATCCGACTTTAACCCAAAGGCACGATGCCTGCAACATTAAATTATATTCCCGTATAGTTGCTTGGTGTGATTGCCATAATCTCAGCTTTCACACTGTCGCTTACGTCAAGTGTCTTTATAAACTCGTGTATTGTCTCTTCCGTCATCCTGGCATTGGTGCGCGTCAGAGCTTTCAGTGCCTCGTATGGATGCGGATATGCCTCACGGCGCAGAATGGTCTGAATGGCCTCAGCCACCACGGCCCAAGTCTCATCGAGGTCTTGCTGCAGTTTCTCCTCGTTCAGAATCAGCTTGCGCAGGCCTTTCAACGTGCTCTGTATGGCGATGATGCTGTGACCGAGAGGCACGCCGACATTACGCAAAACGGTAGAGTCTGTAAGGTCACGCTGCAGACGGCTGACAGGAAGTTTCTGGGCCAGGAACTGCAGAATGGCATTGGCTATGCCGAGGTTGCCCTCGCTGTTCTCGTAATCGATAGGGTTCACCTTGTGCGGCATGGCGCTCGAGCCTACCTCGCCAGCCTTAATCTTCTGCTTGAAATACTCCATAGAGATATACATCCAGAAGTCACGATCGAGGTCTATGATGATGGTGTTGATACGGCGGATGGCGTCAAACACGCTGCCTAAATGGTCGTAGTTACTTATCTGTGTGGTATACTGCTCACGCTCCAAGCCAAGCTTCTCACTTACGAACTTGTTGCCAAAAGCCTTCCAGTCGTACTGCGGATATGCCACATGGTGGGCATTGTAGTTTCCTGTGGCTCCGCCAAACTTTGCTGTCATCTTGCAAGCTTTCAGCGACTCAAGCTGTTCTGTAAGGCGGTACACGAACACCATAATCTCCTTGCCCAAACGAGTCGGCGACGCAGGCTGCCCGTGGGTCTTGGCAAGCATCGGCACGTCTTTCCACTCCTCGGCATAATCACGGAGCTGCTGTATAAGCTCCTCTACCTGCGGAACGAATACGTTGCCGAGAGCCTCCTTTATAGACAAAGGCACACTGGTGTTGTTGATATCCTGAGAGGTGAGGCCAAAATGTATAAACTCCTTATAGGCATCGAGATTGCCTATCCTGTCGAATTCCTCTTTTATAAAATACTCCACAGCCTTGACATCGTGGTTTGTAACCTTCTCTATGTCCTTAACACGCTGCGCCGATGTCTCATCGAACTTGCGGTAAATGTCGCGGAGTCTCTCAAAGAGATTTTTGTCAAACAAAGCCAGCTGCGGCAACGGCAACTCGCAAAGGGTAATGAAATATTCAATTTCCACGCGCACACGGTAACGTATCAGCGCATACTCTGAAAAATATCCTGCCAATGGCTCAGTCTTGCCTCTATAGCGCCCATCTATCGGTGAGATGGCGGTCAACAAATCGAGATTCATAATTTCAATATATATTCTTTCGTATTAATACGGCGGCAAAGGTAATCATTTTATATGAGATAAAGGAATTATAAACCCAAAAATATCCTAAAATACTGGAGAAAGCAAAAGACCATAGCCTCATCAACTACGGTCTTTGTGTGGGCGTTGACGGATTCGAACCGCCGACCCTCTGCTTGTAAGGCAGATGCTCTAAACCAGCTGAGCTAAACGCCCTTGTTCTTGTTTGCGGTTGCAAAGGTACAAACTTTTTTTTATCCCACCAAGAAAAGCCACAGATATTTTACAATTTTTAACAACTATAACGTACGCAAGGATAAATACTCACGCATGTTTAAATTTGCATAGACACTGAGGCACGGAGTTTTTTTAATGCAACATTACAGAATCCGCCTTAAAGCAGATTGTAATATTGCACTCAAAATGCGCCTGTTTGGGTAAAAAAAATGCAGCCGCTTGCAAAGGCCAACGCAACCGCTTGCATGCGCCATCGTAAGCGGCTGCAGCGGCACATACAAGCAAGGCTTTTTTTAGCATGGTTTTAATGACACAAAACTATTTTTGCGGGGTCTGCGGATTTTGCGGTTTTATCTCAAATAAAGAAATCTATCCCCACCGATTTTCTACTGAGCCAACATGGTTCAGTAGAAAAATACTGGGGATAAGAATATTTTGTAAAGAAATATTTTGCCATATAGTTATACAGGTCATAAAGCTTGTCAAGTATTTAAGCTCAAGCAGTGCGCCCCGAAGGGGCAACGAGCACTTAGCCCAGGGCAGAGCGAAGCGGCACCCTGGGTTCGCAATTAAGGTGTGAGAAATGCGCCCTGTAAGGGCAAAAGCGTTAATTATCAAATAGGCACACTGGTTTGT
>CABSIA010000033.1 GCA_902477645.1 uncultured Prevotella sp.
AGCTTTTAAACATGAATGGAACCAATTTATTTAAAATAGCTCTCCGGGCGTTGGCGAACAACAAGCTACGCGCTTTCCTTACCATGCTCGGCATCATTATCGGTGTCGCATCCGTCATCACGATGCTTGCCATTGGACAAGGCTCGAAGAAAAGTATCCAGCAGCAGATATCCGAAATGGGCTCGAACATGATAATGATTAGCCCGGGAGCAGATATGCGCGGGGGTGTCAGGCAGGATGCCTCCGCTATGGAGACTCTCAAGATGACCGACTTCGAGGCCCTTCGCGAACAGTGCTCTTATATCAAGGCCATTAGTCCAATGGTAAACAAAAGCGGACAGTGGATATACGGCAACAACAATACGCCATCTACGCTGTATGGCGTAAATCAGGACTATCTTGAGATCAGGCAGATAAGTGTTGCCGAGGGTGAGGTTTTCACCGACACCGACATAAAGACGAGTGCCAAGGTGTGCATACTCGGACAGACGGTAGTCGACAACCTGTTTCCTGACGGCGGCAGCGCTATTGGCAAGGTGGTGCGCTTTGGTACAATACCGTTCAGAGTTATAGGAGTGCTCAAAAAGAAAGGCTACAACTCGATGGGAATGGATCAGGACGACCTTGTGCTTGCGCCTTACTCTACCGTTATGAAACGTATTTTGGCGCAGACCTATCTGAGCGGCATACAGTGCTCGGCCATTATGGAAGGCGTAACCGACAAGGCTACGGAACAGATAACAGATATTCTCCGCCGCAACCACAAGCTGAAGGATGCCACGGACACAACACCTGCCGACGATGACGATTTCAATATCCGCTCGCAGGAAGAGCTGGCAAGCATGATGAACTCTACAACCGACATGCTGACCGTATTGCTGGGATGCGTGGCCGGTATATCGCTTATCGTAGGCGGCATAGGCATTATGAACATCATGTATGTATCGGTAACAGAGCGCACCCGTGAGATTGGTCTCCGAATGAGTGTAGGCGCACGTGGCATCGACATATTGAACCAGTTTCTTATCGAGGCCATACTGCTCAGTGTCACGGGCGGAATTATCGGTGTGCTGCTTGGCGTAGGCGCAAGCTATTCTGTCAACGTCATTGCCCACTGGCCTATATACATCCAGCCATGGAGCATCATAATGAGCTTTGCCGTTTGCACCTTCACAGGTGTCTTTTTCGGATGGTATCCGGCGAAGAAAGCCGCACAGCTCGACCCGATAGAGGCAATAAGGTATGAATAAAGATTATGGATGACAATCAGCGGCCAGATGAGAGTCTGACCGCTTTTATTTTGCCCATAGTCTTATAAACAGCTTTTTTTATTGGCAGTTGTTGTTTTTTGGCATACACTTTGCTGAGGAATAACAAAAGAAATTTTGCACCACATTAACAGATATATATGACAAGTCAATTTTCGCAAAAGGTATCAGAAGTATTAGCGTTCAGCCGTGAAGAGGCAACAAGGCTGGCAAGCAGCTCGGTAGGGCCAGAACACCTGCTGCTCGGAATTATGCGAGAAAAGCAAGGCGGAATTCATCAGATTTTTGACCGCTTGGCAATAAATTCGGATAACATAAAAAGCGAATTGGAAAACAAGGTGAGAACACATGACTCTATAGTCACGATGAGCTCATCCGACATAGTGCTCAATGACAAGGCAAGCAAGATCTTGAAGCTGGCAGTGCTCGAGGCAAGGATAAAACACACACAGATTGTTGATGTTGAGCACCTTCTGCTCGCCATACTGCACGACAACGACAGAAATGGAGCCAAGGCCATACTCGAAGACAACAACATAACATACGAGACCGTAACCTCGCTTCTGCAACAGCCCAACAAGCCTATTGACGGAATGGGGTTGTCTGATGAAGACTATGATGACGAGCTGGATGAGGAGCCGAAACAACGAAAAGCCAACAGCGCACAAACAGCAACGGCTCAGAAAACAGCAGGAAAAACTCCTGTGCTCGACAACTTCTCGACAGATTTGACACAGGCTGCAAAAGAGGGAAAACTCGACCCTGTTGTAGGCAGACAGAACGAGATAAACAGAGTGACAGAAATTCTTTGTCGCAGGAAGAAAAACAACCCTATTCTCATTGGTGAGCCCGGCGTTGGCAAAAGTGCCATCGTTGAAGGTCTCGCACAACTTATAGCCTCTCGCAAGACATCGCCTGTGTTGTTTGGCAAAAGAGTCGTAAACCTCGACATGACAGCCATCGTTGCGGGAACAAAATACCGCGGACAGTTTGAGGAGAGAGTTAGGGCCTTGATTAAAGAGCTTGAGCAAAATCAGGACATTATAGTCTTTATTGACGAGATCCACACCATGATTGGTGCCGGAAACACGCAGGGAAGCATGGATGCGGCAAACATAATGAAACCAGCTTTGGCTCGTGGCACAATACAATGTATAGGTGCGACAACTTTTCACGAGTTCAGAAAATCTATAGAGAAGGATGGAGCTTTGGAGCGCCGTTTCCAAAAGGTTATGATTGAGCCAACTTCGACAGACGAGACTTTGGAAATTCTCCGTAACATCAAGGACAGATACGAGGAGCATCATTGTGTCAAGTATTCCGATGGCGCTCTTGCGGCATGTGTCAAATTGACAGAAAGATACGTAAACGACAGGTTTTTCCCAGATAAGGCTATCGACGCACTTGATGAGGCTGGCGCCAAAGCAAGGCTTAAAAACACTCACGTGCCAGCTGCCATAACGGACAAGGAAAAAGAAATAGAAGAGGCAAAACTCAAAAAACAGGCTGCCGTAAAGAATCAGAATTTCGAATTGGCAGCCGGTTACAGAGACCGTCAGACCGAACTTGAGCGTGAGCTTGAGGAAATGAACAGAAAATGGACTAACGGAGAAGGCACTGAAAAAACTGTTATCAGCGACAATGATGTTGCCGAGGTGGTCTCGGTAATGTGCGGAGTACCTGTACAGCGCATCGCAGCTTCCGAAGGCGCACGGCTCAAGGGCATGGCAGGCAGGCTGAAGAGCGAGGTTATAGCCCAAGACCGCGCTATTGAGAAAATTGTTAAAGCCATCCAGCGGAACAGAGTCGGACTGAAGCCGTCCTCACGTCCTATCGGTGCCTTTATGTTCCTCGGACCGACAGGTGTTGGTAAAACCTATCTCGCAAAACGCCTGGCATCGCTGATGTTCGGAAGCGATGACGCCCTCATACGCATCGACATGAGTGAGTATAGCGAGAGTTTCAATACATCACGACTGGTAGGTGCTCCTCCGGGATATGTAGGTTATGAGGATGGCGGACAACTTACCGAGCGTGTGAGACGTCATCCGTATTCAATTGTTTTACTCGATGAGATTGAGAAGGCACACGGCAATGTTTTCAATATGTTACTGCAGGTTCTCGACGAAGGCCGGCTGACTGATGGGAACGGCAGACTTGTAGATTTCCGCAACACCATCATCATAATGACCTCGAATGCCGGAACACGGCAATTGAAGGATTTTGGTAAAGGTGTGGGCTTCAATGCCGGAACAAGTGTTGGAATAAGTCTCAACGACAAAGACAAGGAGTATGCCCGCTCTATCATTCAGAAGAGTCTCAGCAAGCAGTTCTCCCCTGAATTTCTAAACCGTCTCGATGAGATAATAACTTTCGATCAGCTTGACCTGCAGGCTATCGGGAAGATTATTGATATCGAACTGAAATCGCTTTACGACAGAGTTGAGCAGACGGGATATCATATAATGTTGAGCAAAGAGGCAAAAGAATTTGTCGCAAATAAAGGCTATGACGTACAGTTCGGTGCCCGCCCGTTGAAGCGCGCTATCCAGAATTACATAGAAGACGGCATTTGCGAGTTGATGCTCGATGATAAACTGACTGGAAATGGAATTATTCACATAGACAAAGCGCAAGAAGGCGAAAAGCTGACATTCAGGGTAGAGAACTCAACAACAGAGAATGAGACCACCATGTAGTCTTTTTGTCTAAGAAGACATTCTGAAGAATATAATCATAAGTGGAAATAGGTGTTTTTACCTCTGTTTCCACTTTTTTTATGAAAAGTGATAAAAAAGTCAGAATAATATTTGGCGGAAACAAAAAATAGTTGTACCTTTGCACTCGCAAATAAGGAACAGCACAAAACAAAATGGTGCGTTAGTTCAGTTGGTTAGAATACATGCCTGTCACGCATGGGGTCACGAGTTCGAGTCTCGTACGCACCGCATAAGATTGGATTTTCATCCAATCTTTTTTTGTTAGAGGTTGCCCTATTTCTGCCGTCTGCGGCCTACATGTCGTAGAACGAATCCATAAGGTTGCGTTTGTAGTTTTTGCTGATTTTCAGTTCTGTCACATCGCAGAGTGCACCAGCGAAGTAGCAGGTGTTGTCCTGAATTTTGTTGATGTGGTTAATGTTGACAATAAAACGTTTGTGTATCTGGACAAAAGATTTACTATGGGCAAGAATAACGTCAGCCGACGTGCGGTGACGGAGTGTGTATATGTTGTTGCTGAAGCTGATAATTTCCCAGACTTTTTTAGTGAGGTTGTATCTGAAATATGCTATGTCGTTGGTTTTCAGTGCAAGATGTTCGTTTACATCGTTCACAACCAATATTGGTTGTTCTATTTGTTGGGGGCTGTAAGAGACCTGGCGGATATTGGTTAGCCTGTTTTCGTAGTATCTGTTCATGATGATGCTGAGGTCAGCAGCCTGCAGTGGTTTCAGCAGATAGTCGAAAGCCTGATGGCGAATGGCGTCAATCATGTATTTGTCGTATCCTGTGTAGAATACGATTTTTATGTCTTGCGGTATCTGTGAGGCTATGGCTGTAGAGACTTCAAGTCCCGTCATATTAGGCATTTCTATGTCGAGAAACAGCAGGTCGGGTACGTTTTCCATAATCTCCTCGATTCCTTTTTCGGGTGAGTTGCTGGTTCCTGTCACTTCAACGGAATAGTTTTCCTCAAGCATCTTTTTCAGCAGGTTTAGCGATGCTTGGTCGTCGTCAATGATGTATGCTTTTACAAGTTTCATTATGAGAGAGTTTAGAGTTTTATGTTTAAAGTTTAATGTGAATCACATTCTGCGGGATATATAGCCATGATTTAAAATATTCTCCATTGTCTGTGTATCCAATGCCATAGTCGAATTTGTTGTCTGTTTGCTCATTTATGAACATCAGGGTTTGTCTTACAACTTTCAGTCCAGTGTTGGCATTTGTTGTGTCTATGGCCTGTCTGTCTGTTACGTTGTTTAAAACTTCTACAGTTACGCCTCCTGGTGCCTCTTCCATTCTGATTATCAGCTCTTTTTTTATGTTGTCTGATAATTTTTTCAGTCCGTGTTTTATGGCATTCTCAACGAAAGTGAGCAATGTCATTGACGGCAATACAAAATCTTTGGTATCTCTATTTGGAAGTGTTTCTTTTGTGTATATGAAGTTATTGCCCAAAGATGGTGTAACAACCTTTACGTAGTAGTCTATGAACTGCAGTTCCTCGCTTAGTGTGCAGTATAACGAGTCTGAAGTCTCGGCACTCATTCTGAGCAGCTTGACCAGCGGTGTCAGGTCAAGTGGTTTCCCGTTCATTTGGTCGAGCATGGCAATGTTTAGGGAGTTTCCGATGAAGTGGGGTGTAATTCGTCCGCGGGCATTCTCCATACGCAGTGCCATGAGTCTGTATTTCATTTCTTTCTCATGCTGGTGCTGGTGTCTGAGTCTCAAGACAATTATCAGGGCTGCTATTATTATGAACATCAGGAGAAATCCGGCAATCTCTGCCAACATATATGTTTTTGCCTTGTGCTCGTCTATGATGCGTTGTTGGGCAAGCAACTGTTTCTCATGTTCGTTTTTTGCGATTATTGTAGACAGTCTTACTATTGTGTTGTTGTTTCGAAGCGAGTCGTTGAGAGCCTGTAGAATGTCTGACGCGGCAAGCAGACGCACGCAGTCACCATTGGCGGCATATTGTTTTTTCAGGGCATCAAGCCTGAGGCGCAGAAGTTCTGGCACTCCGATGCTGTTTTCCAAATCATCGGCAACGGTTTTCTTATAATTTGCCGTTTCTCCCCCTTTTAGCTTGTGGGCTGCATCTATGGACATCCTCTGTGTCTTGATGTAATGTAATGGGATAACGTAGCCGCATTTTTTGAAGTAAGCCTCTGTCTTATCGAGAAGTTTCTCTGCTTTGTCATACATTCCAAGATGTATGTAAATGTCAGACAGATTGGTTTTTGCGAACATTCTGTTCCATTCGTACTCAGGAGTGTCGGGCAACAGGCTGTCTACAGCCTCGAAATATTTGCGGCTCTTGCCGTATTGTTTTTGCTCGTAGCAGTCATTGCCGCGGTTGTTCAGGTATAGGAATTTGTCGTTCAGACTCATTTCGTCCCAAAACTTGTAGGTCTTATCCCACCATATCTTGCTCTGAACGAAATCGCCCATTGCAGTGTAGGCACTGCTTATGCCCATAGCTATGGCAATCTTGCTGTTTGTGCTGACATTTTGTTTTTTTGTCAGTTGCAGTGCCTTATAATAATACACGATAGCTTTGTCGTATTGTCCGTTTTGTTTGTATGTGTCGGCAATATTTTGCAGGCATATAATTTTTGTGTCAGCGTCTATATTGTCAAGGTTTTCCATAATATCGCAAGCCCTGTTGAAATATGTCAGTGCGGAGTCGGGGCATCCAATGGTCTTTATCCAATAAAACCCCATCAAACTGTTGTATTCCATCTCAACATTGTCGTATATGGAATTGCCTTTGTTGTTTGAAATATACATTCTGATGCTGTCGCAATATGTCAGGAAAGCTTCTTTGTTCTGTTGCATGCTGGCGATTTTTGCATGCAGACAAAGAGCTGTTGCTTGTTTGAATTTGTCATGTGGTGAGAGGCTGTTCAAACTGTCGATAAGTTTTTCGGCAGGAGCCATATTGTTGTTGTTTATAGAGTCGCATGATGCATAATAGTTCGTCAAGATGCCTTTTGTCTTATCCGCACCTTGTTCTTTGCAGGCAGCCAGTATAATTACGGCTGTCAGCAATATTGTTATGTATTTCGTAGTCTTGAATAAAGACATCATTTCTATATTTGTATGATTTCTAAATGCAAATATAGTAAAAGTTTGTAATTTTTGCAATGTTTTTAGTATGATATTTGCTCTTCTTGTAAACAGATTGTGATATCCTTGTGCCCTTTTAGTGTACAAATAAGTTGTTTTGATTACAAAATGGCTGTTTCAGATAAATTTAAGACTTCTGAAAATTATTTGGATAAAATAAATGTAAAGGATAAGCCCAGCCTTTCAGTTCAAAAAAAGATAACCCTCTGTTGCCTGTTGCTGCGTTTGCTGTTCTGTTTGGCAACAGAGGGTTGATTTGTCTATTTCTTGCGCTCGCTTTCTTTTATGAAGCCGTGACGGTAGGCATAGAGCAGTCCCTTTAGCTCGGCTATCTGCTGTTTTAGTTCCGTTCCTTTGTCGGTGTCGGCAACGAGCATCCTGTGGCTCGACATCTCTACAATTTGTGTTGTGCTCTTGATGTCTGTACCTCTGATAATTGCGTCCTCGGCACTTGTAAACGGCTCATGCTGGACGAGTTGGAAACCGCGGCTGTGGTAGACGAGGGTGTATCCTGCAATGCCAGTTTCCTTATGATACGCCTGAGAGAAACCGCCGTCAATGACCATAAGTTTTCCGTTTGCCTTAATCGGGTTTTCTCCGCTTGCCGCATGCACTGGCACGTGTCCGTTTATGATGTGGCAGTTAGGGCCTGTCAGCCCGAATGCCTCCATAATGCGGTCACAAATTTCCTCCTCCGTCCGCAGGGTGAAGAAGTTTCCCTTTGTCTCTTGGTGGGTTTCTTTCTCGTTGATGAAATAGCGTTCGAAAGTAGCCATTTTAGATTTGTCGAATAGGGGGCTCTCTGGTCCGCACCACAGATAGAGGAAATAGTCGATGGCGTATTCTCTCTCTTCGTCTGGAGTATCGTTTTGGAAGGCTGAGCGTATCTGCATGCCTATGTCGGTCATCAGGGTACGTCCCGAGCATTTGTGCCCAGGCCTTATCTCAACCTCTTTCAAAGTTCCGTTTTCGTTTAGAGGAATTGACGCATGGAACAGCAGGTTGTTGTTGTATACGGCATACATGCAGCCGTGTGCGAGCATTGCCCTTAGGTGGCGGTGTAGTTTTTCGCTTACCATGAAGAAGTGGTGAAGATGTCTCATCAGTGCCTCTTCCTCTTCGGTGAGCTTAGTTGGACATTGGGGATTGATGGTTGGGAAGTTGTTGCTCTTCAGAGTGTATTTCTTTCCGTCTAATGTTATGGTTCCAGTCTCGTAGTCTATGCTGTTAAGCAGGTCACGGTTCTCCATTTTCCACTCTGGATGTTTGTGGTACAATTGCGCCTCAACTTTAAACTGCATAATGGCTATTGCCTTGTGCATCTGTGCGGTAAGCCTTTCGGTCTTGGCATCCATATTGTCGGCACCTCCGTTGAATTTTGGCATAAACTCCGTGCATGGGTCGTCTTTGTATGCCTCCATTGCAAACGTGGCAAGCGGAACGAGATTTATGCCGTAGCCCTCTTCAAGTGTGGTGAGGTTTGAGTATCTCAGCGAGAGTCTTATCACGTTGCAGATGCAGGCGTCGTTGCCGGCTGCCGCCCCCATCCACAGTATGTCGTGGTTTCCCCATGTTATGTCCCAGTGCTGATAGTTCTCCATCAGATCCATTATGCGGTGTGCCCCAGGCCCGCGGTCGTATATGTCGCCAAGAAGATGAAGCTGGTCGATAGCCAGTCTCTGTATAACCTCTGCAAGTGCTATTATGAAGTCGTTGGCACGTCCTGTAGAGATTATCGTGTCTATGATAACGTTCACGTAGGCAGTCTTGTTGCTGTCCTCTGTCCGCTCGTGCAGAAGCTCCTCGATAATGTACGAGAAATCGGCAGGCAGTGAGTGGCGTACCTTTGAGCGTGTGTATTTGCTCGACACGTCGCGGCATATTGCCACAAGTTTGTGCAGAGTGATATGATACCAGTCATCAAGGTCTTCCTCGTTGGCTTTTACAAGTTCAAGTTTCTGTTCGGGATAATATATCAGGGTACACAGCTCACGTTTCTCTGTTTCGCGCAGAGTTGTTCCAAATAGTTCGTTGACTTTCCGTTTTATGTTTCCAGAGGCGTTTTTCAGTATGTGTTGGAACGCCTCATACTCGCCGTGTATGTCTGCAAGGAAATGCTCGGTGCCTTTTGGCAGGTTCAGTATGGCTTGCAGGTTTATGATTTCTGTGCTTGCCTCTGCAATTGTCGGGAACGAGTGTGCCAGCAGTTGCAGGTATCTCATGTCTTTCTTTATGTCTTTCGGGGTCGTCATGACAATGGTGTTTTTAGTTTAGTTATCTTGGCTGTTATTTCGTTTGTTTGTCTGTCGTAAATTGGTTTAACTGGCATAAAGCCCTCGGTTAGCCGTGTGATGGTTTCCATAGCGGCCTCAAGTCTCGACATGAAAGTGAGTGCGCCGGTGGTTGAGAGCATTGCCGCAAGTGAGTCCTCGTCATAGTCGGTATTCAATAGCTTTTCCGCAAGGTTTACCACATGCCGGAGTGGGAGAGTGTTGTGTGTAATCTCGTGTCGTATGTTAAGGACCGCCATGCACAATTCAAATTCTGTTTGCCCGTCATCAGATGCGAGATCTTCTATCTTGCTCTTCAGCATGATGTTTGAGCTTAGAGTGTCGTCACATTTTATGTCGCCCTCGTCATATCTTGACTTTTCCAAAAACCGCCTGTTTTCTTCTACAACGATTATGTCGTTGCTATATTGCATAGTGTCGGCACCTTTTTCGAGGTAATCGGTAATATGCTCGTCGTGTGCATAGATGCAGATGTTTCTCCAGTCGGTATCGTCGATTGTCTTTATTTCACTTTTTGCCTCATCCATGGCTTTTGGCATATTTGTGAGATTGGGGTCTATGGCTGCGTGTATCAGATGTGACAATGCAATTGCGGCCTTTTCAGACATCAGTGTGTACACGTTAGAGTCAAACACTTTCTGATACAGCGCCATCATCTCCGCCGTCATGTCTTGGGGCGAGACAAGACTTGTAAATACTGGATTTTTTATGACGGCTATGCGGCTGTTCCATTTTAGCCTATTGAGCATTTCCTGCTCAAAGCGTCCGCCAACATGCACAGCCGATGCCTGTCGTGTCATACTGCGCTGATATGTCGTGGCCTGCAATTTTCGCTTGGCATTCTTACCCTTCATGGCCCAAGGCTCAAGCCCGCCTAAAGGAGAATAAACCGTTGGTACGCCTGCTCTGGTAGCTTTAGCCATAACTTTAGCTGCCTCATGGTTCCAACATCCGAAAACATGGAGCAGTGACACGTCATCAAACATTTTTGGCTGAAACTGATGTGTTATAGCACAATGGCAGCTTTCGTTAAGACATTTGTCGAGAGCCGTCACCAGCTCACGGTTTGAGTCGATGGCGAATGCTGATTGTGGTATGTAGAGCAGGATGTCCATTCGCTTAAAGTTTGTGGGTTGTGAAGTCAAGTTTGTCTGCCAGACGGTGCTGAACGGAATAATGCAGATTGTGCCATATCACAGCAAGCTGTAGCGGCAGAGCAAGTATGGCGGGTATCTTCTCTCCGAACATCTTAGCCTTTTTAGACAGAAAAATGCTGCGTATAATTGTGTTGATGAGAAGCGATGTGATGGCTGCGCCCATGATAATCCACAATTTCATCACAGCGGCAACGGCAATGGCTGAAACCATGATAATGAATGGAATATGAAGCATAGTCTGGTCGAAGTTGAAGACGAGTCTGTGGCGAAAACTTCTTTCCAACAATTTTCTTGTCTCAAGATAGTACATGTGTCGGTATTTCCATGCCTTGTGGGTTGGCGCCTTTTCTCTGAGCCATGCCTCTGGAGAAATCTCCGTTGCGGTGTTTTCTGCCGTTCCAAACTTGTTGACTATAAAATCGTATTCGCCCCTTACGAGGTTCAGATTGCCACGGAAACCCTCGTTATCCATGAATATGCTTTTCCTGATGAGCAGGTTAGCGCCAAAATGCCTGTAGGCTATGTGCTTTTGAGTTTCGCGAAGCTGATAGCATTCTGTCTGTAAACGCTCAAATCGGCAGTAGAGTGGTGCGTCGTTGTCGAAATTGCTATATCCGGTCACGATGTCAATGTCATTCTGGCAGTTTCTTGCCATAGTAGCCAGCCATTGGTCTGATACCGGTGCATACGAAGGCTCGGTGAGCATAACCCACTCATGTTTGGCTGCCTTGACACCTATGGTCATGGCAAGTTTTTTTCTGCTCATATATCTCGACGACTCAGGGATGAGTGTGTAGTAGAGCCTCTCGTTTTCAGCAGAAATCAGTTTCAGCACATCCTCGGTTTCGCTGTCGCCTCTTTCTGCCACAACTATCACCTGAACGCCAGCCGGGTATTGCTGATTAAGTATCAGCGGAAGATTGGTGCGTAGTTCCGGTGCACTGTCGTGCGCCGTTATAACAATGCTTATAGGTGGCAACTGCTGCTGTTTGCCGTTGTCGCCCTCTTCTCCGTTCTCCTTAGTTTTTATTTTTCTGAAGAACGGATTAAACAGAGGCGGGACAAAAGCCAACAGCAGCAGAGCCGCACACAACGAAATTGTAAAAATATCGGTTGTCATAAATCTTCTGTTATGTAGCCTGTGGGTAATTTCCGGCAGTTGTATTGACTTGCCATAATCTCGCCGTATGCGCCGGCAGATCTTAGTGCGAGCAAATCGCCGCGTTTGGTCCTGTTTATGTCTATGGCCTTTGCGAAAACATCGCTCGACTCGCAAATCGGACCAACAACATCGTAGGTCTCGCATGGCTCATCGCTGCTGATGTTCTCAATTTTGTGGTAAGCCTGATACAGGGCAGGCCGAATAAGATCTGTCATTCCGGCATCAACGATAGCGAACTTTTTCGCCGTACCCTGCTTTATGTATAAAGTTCGGGTAATCAACGAGCCCATTTGGGCAACGACTGCTCTTCCAAGCTCAAAGTGCAATGTCTGTCCCTGACGCAATTTCAGTTTTGTTGCGTAAGTGTCGAAATACTCTTTGAAGTCGGGAATTGGCTCACGGTTCGGGTGGTCGTAGCTTACTCCCAGTCCTCCGCCCACGTTTATGTTCTCAACTTTTATGTGGTGCATCTCTAACTTATCCTGCAACTCGTTTATCCTGTTGCATAAAGCCTGGAAGTCGCCCATGTCAAGTATCTGGCTGCCAATATGAAAATGCAGTCCGACAAAAGCCACGTTCTTCATTTCCGCAGCTTTTTCTATAGCTGTCTCCATGTCTTCCATGGCTATGCCGAACTTGTTCTCAGCCAATCCTGTGGTAATGTTGGCGTGTGTGTGCGCGCCGACATTCGGATTTATGCGGAATGCGACTTTTGCCACCTTTCCGCGTTTCTCTGCCAGTTCATTGATGACCTCAAGCTCGGCTATGCTTTCCACATTGAAGCAGAAAATCTCTTTGTCGAGTCCGAGATTTATCTCCCAGTCGCTTTTGCCTACACCTGCGTAAACAATTTTCGAAGGGGGAAAGCCTGCCTTCAGAGCTGCCTCAATCTCACCGCCGCTCACACAGTCTGCTCCCAGGCCGGCCTGACAGATTATGTTTAGTACTTTGGCGTTTGCATTAGCCTTGACTGCATAGTGGACATGGAAATTTCCGTATTTGCAGGTTTCCGCATTTATGGCTTTTAGAGTACGGCGAAGCAGTTCTGTATCGTAATAGTAGAACGGGGTCTCTATGCTATTGAACTTCTCTGTTGGAAAAATACCTTTCATAATTGTGATTTGTTGCTTTGTGTGTGTGTTGTGTGTTGATATGCGTTTATTTGAACAGTACGTTGCTGAGATTTTGCAGAGCCTGCTTCTTGTCGCTCTCCTTTATGAGGAAAGAAATGTTGTAGTTGCTGCCGCCGTAGCTGATCATTCTGACAGGAATATTCTTCATTGCATCGGTAGCCATTGTCTCAAAGCCAAGGTTGCTCCAGTCGAGGTCGCCGACAACACAGACGATACACATGTTTGAGTCGACTGTTACGGTGCCGTATTTCTTCAGCTCATTTACGATATCGTGCAGGTGGTCGTCCTTGTCGATACTCATGCTCACGCCAACCTCAGATGTCGCAATCATGTCGATAGGGGTCTGATAGCTCTCGAAAATCTCAAAAACCTTTCTCAAAAATCCTGTTGCGAGAAGCATTCTTGACGACTTGATTTTTATGGCAGTGATATTGTCCTTTGCGGCGACGGCTTTGATTTTGCCTCTCACAATGACGTTGTCAATAATGGTTCCCTCTGCTTTCGGATCCATAGTGTTTTTAAGCCTTACAGGAATGCCGGCATATTTGGCTGGCTGAACACATGTCGGGTGCAGGATTTTTGCTCCGAAATATGCAAGATCGGAAGAGCGTCGTGTAGGGAAAGGTCTTACGGCTTCGGTTTTTTCAACAATGCGCGGGTCGTTGTTGTGCATACCGTCGATATCGGTCCAAATCTGGATTTCGCTTGCCGGCAATGCCGCACCAATCAAAGAGGCGGTATAGTCAGATCCGCCGCGCTGCAGATTGTCGACCTCACCGTAAGCGTTGCGGCAAATGAAGCCCTGGGTTATGTAAATCTGATATCCGTCGTTGTCCTTCATTATAGCCTGCAGTTTTTCCTTAATATAGTTTGTGTCAGGCTCGGCATTTTTGTCTGTGCGCATAAAATCGAGGGCGTTCAGCAAAACGGCTTTAACTCCGCATTCCTGAAGGTAGTTTACAACCATGTTTGTGCTGATAATCTCACCTTGTGCGACAATAGTCTTCTCTTCAAAACTTGTGAAAAGGTCTTTTGTAAAAGAGCGGAGGAAGTTGAACTCGCTTTGCAGAAACTCGCGTGTTTTCTGTTTGTACTCGTCGGTAGAGTAGAGTTCTTCTATGTGTTGCAGATATTTCTTTTCAAGGTTGTTGATCACCTCGTTTGCACCCTCAGGATTTTTTTTGTACAGATAGTCGCTAATCTCTACAAGAGAGTTTGTAGTTCCGCTCATTGCGGAAAGTACCACAAATGTAGGCTCGCCAGATTCTGTAATCAGCTTAGCCACGTTTTTCATTCTTTCAGGAGAACCTACTGAGGTTCCGCCAAATTTCATGACTTCCATATTCATATCTTTTTGTTTTTTTGTTGTTTTTCTAAATTTTGGGGAGTTTAGTGGGGATAATAGCAGATTGGGGCATTATTAATCTCAAAAATCAGTCTTCGTTTCTGACAGAAGTTTTGCTATATTCTTGAGTTATCTCACTGATATGCCCATCCTCGCATTTGTACACAATTCCGGGGAACTGGTCTATAAGCGTCAGGTTGTGGGTTGTCATAACCACAGCTGTTCCGGTTTTTGTGATGTTTTTCAGCACGGTAAGTATGCTTGCCGCAGTTTCGATGTCAAGATTTCCTGTTGGCTCGTCTGCAATAATGATTTTCGGATTATTGAGCAATGCCCTGGCTATGGAAATCCGCTGTTGCTCACCGCCAGAAAGCTCATGTGGCATTGAGCTAATTTTGTCCTGCATGCCCACGTCGGTAAGAACCTCCTCAATTCTCTTTTTTATGTCGGCTTTGTTCTTCCATCCTGTAGCTTTCAGGACGAATTTCAGGTTTTCATATACGGTGCGGTCGTGAAGCAACTGAAAATCCTGAAAAATTATTCCCATTTCTCTTCTCAGCGCAGGTATTTCCTTTCGTTTAAGGCTCGTTACGTTTCTGCCAAGCACCTCGGCTTTTTCGGCATCTTCTTTGTAAAGGTCAAGCTCACAGTACATGGTCTTCAGAAGCGAGCTTTTTCCGGAGCCTACCTTCCCGATTATGTAGATGAACTCACCCTCGTCAACGTGGAAGTTAACGTTGTCAAGTACCTGATTGTCTTGCTGATAAACGTTTACGTTTTTATATTCTATAAGCATGTCGTATATTCTTTATTCTTTACTTTTCTCAATTCTTCGTTTCTTGTCCCAGTCCGGGTCGTGTCTTTTTTGCAATTCGAGAGCAATGTCCTCTATGCGGAGTCCTTTTTCCGTGAGCAGGACCAAAAGGTGGTAAAGCAAGTCTGACGCCTCGTAGACTAACTTGTCTCTTGTTCCACTGGCAGCCTCTATAACTGTCTCAAGTGCCTCTTCTCCAACCTTTTGCGCTATGCGGTTCACTCCTTTCTTGAACAGACTTGTAGTGTAGCTCCCCTCTGGCATTTCCTCATGCCGCTTTTCAATGAAGTCTTGTAGCCCGCTCATAAACAATAGCGGATTTGCCATGTTGTCCTCCGTCGGGGGTGGCTTTAACCAATAGGGTATCGTTGTCGCAATCTATATTTATGCTGACAAGATGCAGGAAATTTCCCGATGTCTCGCCTTTTGTCCAAAGGCAGTTTCTCGACCTGCTCCAGAACGTCACCTTTCCTGTCGCTATTGTCTTTTCGTATGCCTCCTTGTTCATGTATCCCAACATCAGCACATTCTTTGTCTTTGCGTCCTGAATGATGGCTGGAACAAGTCCGTCCTGTTTTTCGAAATCTATGTTCATTTTCTTGATCTGTTCGTTTATCGTCTTACTTCCACTCCGTTTTTCCATAGGTATTCTTTCAATTCTCCAATTCCTATTTCTCCAAAGTGGAAAACGCTCGCAGCAAGTGCGGCATCGGCTTTTCCTTTTATGAAGGCATCTAAGAAATGCGCTTTTGTGCCGGCTCCTCCGCTCGCTATTATGGGTATCGACAAGTTGTCTGCCAGCTTTGCCAAAGCATTGTTGGCAAAGCCCTGTTTCACTCCGTCGTGGTCCATGCTTGTGAAGAGTATCTCGCCGGCGCCACGTTCCTGAACCTCATGTGCCCAGTCGAAAAGTCCAAGTTCGACTCTCTCGCGTCCGCCTTTCACGTAGCAGTGCCATCCGTCTTCGTCAAATCGCGCGTCGATAGCACAAACGCATACCTGCGATCCGAACTTGCCGGCAATCTCGTCTATCAGCTTTGGATTTTTTATGGCGGCAGAGTTTACGCTCACCTTGTCTGCGCCGGCATTCAACAGACGGTCAACATCCTCAAGGCTGTTTATGCCTCCGCCAACGGTGAATGGAATATTTGTCTCCCGTGCCACTCTTGTCACCATTTCTGTGAACGTCCGCCTGCCCTCAAACGACGCTGTGATGTCGAGAAACACCAGCTCGTCGGCACCCATTTCGCAATAAGCCTTGCCCAGCTCTACAGGGTCGCCGGCAGCCCTCAGGTTTACGAAATTTGTGCCCTTCACAGTCTCTCCGTCCTTCACGTCGAGACAGGGTATTATGCGTTTTGCTAAAGTTCCCATAGCTTGTCAAAATCTATTTTTCCCTCATAAAACGCTTTTCCAAACACCACGGCTGGAATTCCGTTGTCGTCAAGCCGGCGGATATCGTCGTTGCTGCCTACGCCTCCGCTTGCTATCAGATGCAATGCCGGATATGCCGCCATTATGTTGCGGTATAGCTCTACGGCAGGTCCCTGCAGTGTTCCGTCTTTTGAGATTTCCGTACACAGCACGTTAGTTACTCCGCGGTCTATATATTGCGCTAAAAAGGGCAGAAGCTCCTGTTCGGAGTCTTCTTTCCATCCGTTTATTGAAACTTTGCCGTTTCTCACGTCGGCACCCAATATGAGCTTGTCGGCTCCATAACAGGAGAGCCAGTCCAGAAACAGCTCTGGGCAGGTTACGGCAATGCTGCCTATTGTCACCATTTCGGCACCCGCGTCGAAAGCCTTGTCTATATCGTCCTGTGTTTTCAGTCCTCCGCCGAAATCAACCTTCAGTTTCGTAGCCGAGTTTATTTCTCTGAGCGTCTTTTCGTTTACGATATGGTGTGATTTTGCTCCGTCGAGGTCAACAACATGAAGCCGTGTGAGACCGAGGTTTTCAAAATGCCGCGCAACGTCAGCAGGGCTGTCGCTGTACACGGTCTTTTGTCCGTAGTCGCCTTTTGTCAGCCTCACGCATTTTCCGTCGATGATGTCGATTGCGGGTATGAGTTCTATCTTATTCTTCATGTATTGTCCGTGCGTTTTAAAAATCCAGTTCGAGGAAGTTCCTTAAAATCTGCTCACCGGCTTTTCCGCTTTTCTCGGGATGAAACTGTGTGGCATAAAAGTTGTCCCGGTGCAGTGCTGCCGAGAATGGGACCGTGTAGTCTGCTGTGGCTATAGTCCATTGGCTTATAGGCACATAGTAGCTGTGGATAAAGTAAACATACGTGTCGTTGTCCAAGCCTCTGAACAGCTTACAAGGCTTATCGCCAAGTTGTATTTTGTTCCATCCTATAGCTGGAACCTTGTCCTCGTGCCTGGTGGGGCGGAACCTCCTCACGTCCATTGGAAACAGACCGATGCACTCGGTGTCGCCCTCCTCGCTGTAGCTGCACATCAGCTGCTGGCCTATGCAGATTCCAAGCACGGGCTGTGTGAGTTTTTTTATAATTTCGTCGAGCCGGTGCTTTCTTATGTATGCCATGGTGCTGCTTGCCTCTCCCTGTCCGGGAAACAGCACCCTGTCGGCACTCATCAGAGTCTCGGTGTCATCGGTGATGACGGGGTCAACGCCCAGTCTGCGCAGGGCGTTTACAACAGAATAAATGTTGCCGGCGTTGTATTTTACTATCGCTACTCTCACGTTTTTCCGTTTTAGGTAATGGCCTGTAACACAACGTTACTTTATTACCGATGCAAAGATACAAAATAATATTGAAAGCAGGAAACACAAGGTATAAAAATTACTATTGCCAATGCGGTACATGGCAATGTGTCAATGGTAAAATAATAAAAAGTATATTTTTATTCGTTATCATCCGACGCGCGCAAAATAATTGATGTTGCGCCGATGGTAAACAAAGCTCCGTCCTCGATTACTCTGCGCTCACGGTCGCCGAGTATCTCGTTGTCTACAAAGGTTCCGGTATAGCTTGGGCCGTCGCGGAGAATATATTTCAGGTTGCCTTTTTTGTCACAGCTTATGTTTATGACGCAGTGGGTCATGTCGATGCTCGGGTCGTTGGTCTCGATGGGGCAGTTTATGCCAGAGCCTTTCATGTAGCGGCCAATTACATTGTCGCCCATCTGCAGTGGAATAACCTGTTTGTAGTGGAATACGTTTTCGATGACTACAATAGAGCCGCATCCTTTCTCGTTTGCCAATTCATCGGGATTTTCCTCTTTCTGGCGGTTTTTGAGTTTAGACACGCCCATCCTGATGCCAAACTCCTTGCCGCAGTCCGGACACTGGAACACCAGTGACTGGCCTGCCTCGTATTTAGTCTCGTCGAAAGTTATGTAATTGTCACATTTCGGGCATCTTACTCTTTTCATGTCGTCAATTTAATTTCGTAATCCAACCCTCTTTGAAAGGTTCATTGCCGTTGAGTCTGTTCAGTGCGTTGTAAGCCTTCTGCTTTGTGCTGTAGTTTCCGTAAACCACCTTTGCGCCATTTTGTCCCGCTACGGCACGTGCTTCGTCAAGACCCTGTTTCTTAAGGACTTCAGCGTAGTTTTCTGCATTTTTCCTGCCTACTTTTGATGCAAGTACAATGACGTAGCAGCTTGTGGCGGTGTTTTCCGAAACATCAGTTTTAGTTTCGGTCTTTGCGGCGGCTATAGAGTCACAGGTTTTCTTTATGTCAATTTTCTTGATGGCGGTTGTTCCCGTAACAACATCTTTCGGCATTATCTTGTCGAGCATGCCTGTGTCGATGCCTCTCCCTGCCGTTGCAGCGTCTGGGTTGTCAAGTGGGGCGGGTATCAGCAGGAATGCGATGACGGCGATGCATGCCACGGCAATGTTGCGCAGCAGGCTTACCTTGATGCTTACGGTTTTGTCCTCAGACTCATCATCAGAGTCGGCGATATCCACAATTCTCGCCTTTGGGCTGTCAGCGGTTTGCTTGCCGGCATTATCCGTCCCGGCTTTAACCATTGACAGGGGCTTGAATTCGAAGCTGCCAAGACCGTAAAGGTTTGGAGTGAGAATACCTGCCTCGCAAGGCTCAAAAACGTAGTTGCCGTCGGCGTTCAGAGATATTGTGCCGATGTTGTGTAGCTCATACAGGCCCTCGTTCTCAATTCTCTCTTTGATTTCTCTCACCTCGTCGGCAATTCTCTTTACTGCCTCTGGGTAGCTTATGTCGTAAGCCTCCACGTAAGACTGGGCAAGGAGGGAATCGTTCATTTTGAGTTTTGGATTGAAGCCAATGGTCCGCAATGGCGGGATAAACATGTTGTCTCTCTCGTCGAAGCGTGCGTCAGCATGATGCGCCATAAATCCCCCAAAATCAGGGACTATCACGCAGTCGTTGCCGAGCAGCAGTATTTCTATATGTCTTTCCAGTTCAATCACAAGTGCAAAGTTACCACTTTTTTTTGATGTCGCCAAGTAATCTGGGGATATTTTTTACATACTGGGAAAATCAGTTTTGCATCAAAAGAGGGAACATGCAAAAAAATGCAGCATAATACACAAGCCATCGCAACCGCTTGCGATGGCTTGTGCAACCGCTTGCAATAGCTAATGCAAGCGGTTGCATTTTTTTGCGGTGTACAAAACTGTTTTTTGAAAAAACAAATTCTGTGTCGGGAATTATAGAACTACTGCCGCAAAACTGCTGCCGCAAGAGCATAAAAACTCAAAACATGTAACCATTATCACAATAATTTACTGTGTGCGTCCGTTATATATTAATGTTATATGTTTTTTATTATGACAAAATTTAGTGTTTTCTGTAACATGTGCAATAGATTAACCGTCTTTCTGTTGGGCTTGTGTGCAACCGTTACGGTTTGTGCCCAAGGCATGAGCAACCGGAATAAGGCTAAGGCCCTGAACCGTCAGGCTGTTCTTCTGGTCTCGGAACTTCGGTCGACAGCCGATTCTGTACTTTATTACCAAAAAGTACAGAAAGCGGTGAAGATGGCACTGCTGAGCGACCACTACGACAGCAAGCCGGATGGGAAAAAGGCTAACGGAAAATACAGAAAGTCGAACAGACATATCGTGGTGTCGCTGTATGACACGCTTGCCGACGGTGCGATGTTTTTTTATTCCGGCAGCAACAATGCCAGTGCAAAAGACTGTTTTACGCTCTGCATGGATGTCTCGGCAAGCAGCTTGTTTGCAGGTGTAGATGACCGGGAAAGAGGAAAAGTCGCATATTACGCATCGCTTCTGGCGCTTGGTGAGCGTGAGTTTGCAAATGCCGCGAGGTATGCGGATGTGGCTAAGAAAGACCCGTGTTATGCAAAGGAGGCTACGGAGATTAAGATTGCCTGCATGAAAGAAAATCTTGTTACACGGGCTGACTCGGTAATTTTTTTTAAAGAGCTGCGGAATTTCTATTCGCTCGACCCGAATAACCGGACTTGTTTTAAGTTGCTGATGGAGCATTTTGCCTGTCCTGGACATGAGCATGAGATGGAGGTTTTTGCTGACAGCGAGATTAAAAAAGACAGCACCGACAAACTTGCATGGGTGCTGAAGGGCGAGGCACTGATGATGGGCGGGAAATGGACCGCCGCCATCGCCGCATATACCGCCGCCGTACGGATAGACTCGTTGTTTGTGGAGGCGGTCTACAATCTGGGTATCTGCTATTGCGCACAGGCACAGCATTCGAGAAAAGTGGAAGATTTGGAAGCGGGTGCCGGATATTTGGAGAAAGCCAGCCGTTTAGACCCAGGCGGCAACGTTGTGGGGTGGCGCATTCCTCTGGAACAGGCAAACGCCATTTTAAACGAATACAGGATAAAAGAAAGGAAAACTGAAAATGATTAGAAAAATTATATTTTCCTTGGTGTTTGCGCTTGTTACAACGGCAGGCATGGCACAGAAAAAGGAAATATCGCAAGCCCGCGCAAACGTCAAGTCTGGCAATAATCTGGAGCAGGCAGAGAATTCTATGAGAAAACTTCTTGAAGATTCGGCAAATGCGGATAACAAGAAGATTTGGCTCACAATGTTCGATGCCATCAAGAAACAATACGACCAGGGAAATGAGAAGCTGTACCTTAAGCAAAAATACGACACGGCATCGCTTTTCAACATCGCCCACCGTTTGTTCACAGAAATGGAGCGCTTCGACTCTGTTGACGCGCGGCCCGACAAAAACGGAAAGGTAAGACCTGAATACAGAAAAAAGCATTCTGAGTTACTTAACACCCTGCGTCCAAACCTGTATCAGGGTGCAATGTTCCATATCGGAAAGGGCAAGTACGCAGAGGCATACGAGTGTCTGTCGACATATATAGAGTGTGCCAATTCCCCGTTGTTCAGAAACTATAATTATTTGGAAAAGGACACCCTGATGCCGAAGGCGGCGTATTGGGCTACCTATTGCGGATATAAGCTGAAAGACCCGCGCAAAACCCTGCACAACACATATATCGCACTGAAGGAAAAGGCGCACATAGAGCCTATGTTGCAATACCTTTCGGCAACATATCTGCTCGAAGCCGACACCGTGAGGTATCTGGAGGCTTTGACTGAGGGATTCAACAGGTATGCCACAAATCCGTATTTCTATTCCCGGCTTGTAGACTACTATTCGTCGAAAGGTGACTGGAGCAAGGCTCTCGATGTTACAGACACCGCACTGAAGGCAAATGCCGACAACCAGAGGCTGCTCACTGCTAAATCGACCATTCTGCTGAACCTTTTGCGATATGATGAGTGTCTGATGCTGTGTGAGAAAATGCTCGCCGCCAACGACAGCCTGCCTATTGTAAATCTCAATGCAGGTCTGGCATGCTTCAACAAGGCAGTGTCGATGGATGTCAGGGGCAAGCGCAACAGATATAAGAAAGAAATTTTACAACTCTATGAGCAGGCATTTCCATATCTTGAGAAAGCAAGAGTCTTGTTGCCCGGCTACAAAGACAAATGGGCGTTGCCGCTGTATACCATATATCTGAACCTGAACAAGGGTGAGGAGTTTGAGGAGATTGACAAATTGATTAAAGACGGAGCAAACTGATAGCTCTGCCCGTAAATGTTTTTTTATAAATATGGAAATAAACAAAATATTGCAAAAGTTGGGTATCGCATCGCTGAACGCCATGCAGGAAGATGCCTATAAGACTATAATGGGGAGGGCCAACGATGTTGTCGTGCTGTCGCCAACTGGTACAGGAAAAACGCTTGCATACTTGTTGCCCGTTACTCAGCTAATTCCATGGCTAAAAGGTGTTATTAAGGCCATAGTTGTCGTGCCC
>CABSIA010000034.1 GCA_902477645.1 uncultured Prevotella sp.
GCACGTCAAGAGGAATGCTGAGAGCATTCATCTCCTGCACGTTCTTGCTTGTTCCCCAATAGAACTGCATCATACCACCGTGTCCCATAGGAGAGTAGAATAGACGGAACTCATACAGACCTGACGGAACAGGAGGCAATTTGACAGAAAGGTCATACTGTCCCCAACCCTGGAAGGCATCAGCCTGATATGCGCGATAGTCACCCTTAATATTGTAGCGGAGCTTTGTCTGCTCGCCATTATAACAGATAACATTGTCGAAGTAGTCAACAGGGAATGCAAGACGGGCACCGCTTCCACCGCCATTCATGGCTGAGACCTCACTCATAAGCATATAGCGGAAACCATTGTTAATGAACTCTGGGAGGAAAGTTGTTGCCTCAAAGCGCAGACGCTCGTTGAGCACACCTTTAGGAACCTGCTCGTTGTAAACAAGCATGCCTTTAATAGGATGTATGTATCCGTTGTAGGCAGTGATGTCCTGACGCTCAATCTCGATACCGGGATTTACGAGAGTGTGGTTTGTACCACGGGTCCCGACCTCGTTGGTAAGAGTGTTGAAAGTCTGGTAGCGGTTAATGTAGAGTGTCTTTCCAGGCTGTGGCTCCCAAATTTTCATGAGAGTATTAGGAAGCATAGTCTCATAGTAGTCGTATGGGTCGGCACCGTTTACATAGTTCCACTTACTAGTACCGAGAGGCACACCTGACTTGTTTTCAAATACGAGCTGGTCCTGAGCCATCGACGCATACAGTATATGGTATGCCACAAACATGTTGAGCGCATTGAAACGGTTTGTATAGTCGTTGCCTGTGCTCACGCTCAATCCCTTCTCACGGATGTAGTCATACCATGACGAGGCGCCAGAGTAAACATTATTGGCGTATGCCACCAACTCGTCGAAACTGTTGATGCCATTAGCGCGGAGCACAGCATCGCTCTCAGCAAATACCGTGAAGCCAATCTTACACTCTGTAGGACAATAAAGCTCATCACCGTTTGTATCATTAATGTCGGCAGGCTTGTTGAATGTAGTAGTTCGTGTACCGTCAGCAAGTGTGCGGTATTTCATTGTTCTTGTCAGAGAGTCTGCAAGACCGGTTCTGTGAAGCGCCTCATTGAAAATGCTGTATTCCTCAAGTCTGTCGAATACATCGCCAAGAAGACGTGAAGAGCGTGGAACAACACGGTTAAGCTTATGCACAATACCGTTTGTGACCTCATTATCCTCGCTTATGATGGTAGCGACATCGTTAAGAACAGTACGGCCAAGAGAGTCAACCTTTGAGGAGATAGGACGGCCAAGCATTGTGGTGATAGTAGCACCGCTGCCGCCCATCTCGATAATGCTGTACAGACCGTTTGTAAGATGATATTTAGCGATATCTGTACAGAGGCTGTCGTTCAGTCCCTCCAAAGAGTTGGCAGTCATGCCATTGTGAGGAATAGAAGCCTCCGGGTCGTTGTAAAGGCTGTCGATATACAGTGCCACACCCTCGTTTGAAGGAGCGTAGCAAGTGTACTGACCGTAAGAAGCCATCATGCGGTCAAGTCCTACCCTTGTCAATATATAGTTGAACGAGGTAAGGTCGCTGTCTTTCTGAATGAACGTCTCTACCGTCTCACCAGTGAAGGTGTAGAGGTTTGACTCATCCGGCTCTTTATTGCAGGAGCCTAAGACTATAGCAGAAGTTATTATGCCAAAGCAGGCTTTAAAAAGTCTTTTATCCATAAATTATCATCCTCCTCAATTAATAGTTTTTCTCATATTCGTCATCCGCCTTGTATACTGGATTTTGCCTCAGCTTATCATTAACGTCAATGTCACTCTGACAGACAGGCATATACAGATGAGGTTCGTAACGCATCTTTGATGCCGCAGCCGCACCACCAGAAGAATACTTTCTTGTTACAAGATTCAGGAACTCTGTAGTGTTGCGTACAAACTCTTTGCCGTCCTGTTGCTGCTCATAGAGTGTAGTACCATAGTCAACACCCTCGACATGGCGATAGTTGTAGCGTACAAGGTCGTACCAGCGCTTGCCCTCGAAGCAAAGCTCACGCAGACGCTCGGCAAGAATCAGAGTCTCCATGCTTGTACGGTTCTTATAGAAGCTGAACTTCAGAGAGTCGGAAGCGAGATTGCCAGAATACAGTGAGCGGCTGTTTACGGTCTGGACAAGATTGAAAGCCTGTCTCAACTGCACGTCGTCATCGTCCTGTGCAAGCTGCACCTGCGCCTCAGCCTTCATAAGCATAATGTCAGGTAAGCGGTAGAATATATAATTCTGCGCAAATCTGTCGTAAGTGCGTGAAGACTCTCTGCCGAAGCCGGCTGAGCCAACAGGATTAGAGATATAAACACCAGACTCTGAAACCATCTTACGAATGTCATAACTCTCAAGTCCGGTATTTGGAGAATAGATATTATTTATATATCTGTAGTCACCAGTCTGTGTATATACAGGCTGCCCCGTTCCCACAGTACCAAATATGGAAGCTGCCCTGACATACCCAGAAGGAGAGTTGTTTTTCTCATACTTGAACATCATCTGGCAAAGAGCGGTATTTGAATTTGATGTTCCGTCATACTGCAATTCAAAAATACTCTCCTCGGCATTCTGGAGAACATATAGATCATAGAAGTATGAACTGCCTTGAGAAAGAGGATATTCTACAGCTTCAACCTCGCCAAAGTCAGGAATGTGCTGTTCCCTCTTAGATGCAATCACCTTGTCACAGTATTCCACACATTTCTCATAATAAGCGGCATCATGATGAACAGAGCCGAGCCATAGATAGATATCGGCAAGAATAGCATCGATACCGTCACGGTTAATCCAGCCCACTCTACGCCAATCGGTGAAAGCGGCAGGGTCGAGAGCAGACTTCTCAGCCTCCTCAAGGTCGCGGATGCAACGTGCGAGCACTGAGTCTGGCGACAGCTGTGGAATATTCATTGCCTGACTGCTGTTCATATAAGCTTTATCAGAATATGGAACATCACGGAAATTGCGCACGAGATAGAAATAGCAGAGCGAGCGCAAAGCCAACATCTGCGAGCGGTCGGTAAGATAGTCGCCCTCGGTGTAAGAAGGGTCTATATTCATAACATTCCGTGACCTTTCGAGCACGATGTTGCAGTTGTTAATCACTTTGTACAAACCACCCCAAGTAGCATAGGTGTTGGTTGTCTGAACATTCACGGCGTCAATTTCCGTCAAGGCGTTGACAACAGAGTTCGCCGATATGGAGCTCACCATGTTCATCTCGTCAGAACGGAAGTCACCCCATACAATAAGCCTGCTCATGACATCAGAGGAGAGCATAGAGTTGTATGCGCCCTGCACCATCTGGTTGACATCAGACTTTGTCTTCCAGAAATCCTCGTCCACGGTTTTGTCATCCGGCAGCAATACAGTGTCGACACACGATACCATGGTGAGACCTGTCAATATTATTGATATATAATTCTTCATTTGTGTAGTTTTTAATTAGATTAGAATCCTACATTCATAGTCACGGTGAACGACTTGGCTCTCGGAGTCTGTGAGTCGTCAACAGCAACACCCCAGCCTGCTATAGATACCTCAGGGTCTGTTCCGCTATACTTTGTCCAGCAATAGAGGTTGTTGACACTGAGATAAACCTGAAGCTGGTTGAGTCCAAGCTTCTGAATCTTCTTCTTGTCGAAGTTGTAAGCCAGCTGCAAGTTGTTAAATCTCACGTATGAGCCGTTCTCTACGAAGCGGTCTGAAGCCTGATAGTTGTAACCAGAATTGTACATGGCACGCGGTATAGGAGTCACGTCACCATCCTTACGCCAACGGTAGTTAACAGTAGCGCACTGGTTGTATGTAGTGAACATGTTCTCAAGATTCATGCGCGCAAGGTTGACAACCTTGTTGCCGAAGCGGTAGTTGAAACGGGTCTTCAAGCTCCATCTTCCATATTTGAATGTGAAGTTGAAACCACCCTGCACCTTAGGAAGCGAGTTGCCGAGGTAAACAATATCGAGTGCGTTGATCTGTCCGTCGTGGTTGATATCCTCGTACATGGCATCACCACCCTTAAATATATAAGTAGAGCCACCGTCACTGTAGTTGTATGCCACATGCTGCGGATGTCCCTGGCTGGTCATAAGCACCTTGCCGTCAGCGCCGGTAACAATAGGGAATGTCTTTCCCTCTGCAAGCTGGCTGTTTATCCAAGCCTCATACTCAGCGGAAGAGAGTCCGTGCTCTTTCTGGTAGTTCTCAAGATAGTCGTAGCTGTACTGGTAAACACCTTTGTATCTGAAGCCATAGATTGAGCCAAGGGCGTTACCAACCTGTACACGGTTTGTATAACCAGTGGTCTTCTTGTCGGCCGGTCTCGTTGTTGCGCTCCACTCTGTATTGATTGCGTCGAGCACACGCTGATCCATCTCCTTGATTTCGTTGAAGTTCTGAGCCACGTTGATGCTGGCATCCATAGAGAACTTGCCGATTGAGAGAATTTTCTTACCGGAGATGTTAAGTTCCCAACCCTCGTTGTTCATCTTGCCGACATTGGCATAAGAGAGACTTGCATAACCGGTAGTAGAAGGTATCTTAACACCCTGCATCAGCAGGTCTTTAGTAAACTTTCTGTACCAGTCGAAGTCTACCTCGATGCGGTCGTTAAAGAAGCCAAGGTTGAAACCGAGGTTAACAGAAGTGGTCTTCTCCCAACGGAGGTCGTCAAGCTTCAGACCGTCAATGGTTGCGATGGTGAACATATTGTTGCCGCTACCGTATGAGCCGCCGCTGGTGTTGTAGGTAGAAAAAAACAGATAGTCGGCACTTGGAGCCTTACCGTTGATACCCCAGCTGGCACGCAAGGCCATCATAGAGAGGAACTTGTCACGAAGAGATTTCATAAAGCCCTCGTCGATGATGTTGTAACGGGCAGATACACCCGGGAAGTAAGCCCACTTGTTCTTCGGGCCGAACTTAGAGTCGCCGTCAGCGCGCAGAGAGAAGCCCAAGATGTAGCGCTCCTTATAAGAAAGGTGCCCGTTATAGAGCCAGTACTGTGAGTTGGAACGGCTGTTGCCGCTTGTGATTTTCTCCAATGCGCCAGGAATAGTAGGAGCAGTGATATCGTCAGGCAAAGAATACTGAGATATATACTGGCTGTTGCTCTTGGAGGTTGTCATCTCATAACGCATGAGCATGGTGGAAAACCAGTCCTTATTCTTGAAATACGGGGTATATGCCAACTCTGCACGCGCGCTCATCTGGAAGCGGTTGTTCTCTGTATTCTCTGATTTGTTGTACGACTTGTCAGTCCACTTGTTTGTTGTCAGAGAAGCCGGACAGTATGTAGGCAGCGAGCGTGCATAGATATCAAAGTCCACACGGCCTGTAAGAGTCAGTCGTGACTTGTCTGCCTCAATGCCGAGAAGCTCATACTTCAGAGTGAAGTTAGGAGTGATACGGTATGTCTGGTCTTTCTTCCAAGCCTGGTTTGCAATGGCAACAGGGTTACCAAGGTCACGTATCTTTGTCATCTGAGAAGAAGAATAGTTGCCAGTATACGGACTCTCGCCTTTTGGGGCAACAGGGTTCATAAGATAATACTCGCCGGTATTTGAGCCGTCAGCATTCTGGCGGTAGATACTCATGTTAGGGGCCAGCTTCTGTGCAATACCGAGCAGACCGGAATAGTTCTGGTTGTTGTTGGTATAGGTCAAAGCGAAGTTTGTAGAGAACCTGATGCGGTCGCTGACATTGTAGTCGAGCACAAGACGTGTGGAGAAACGGTCGAGCACCTGCTTGATGATAGAGCCTGTCTGGTGGTCATATCCGGCAGATATACGGAACTGCGCCTTCTGTCCACCGCCAGTAAGGTTAAGGTTGTAAGAGTGCATCTGTCCGAACTGCTTAACCTCTTTCACCCAGTCGGTGTTGTTGTTCCAGTTCTCATACTCACTCCAAGCCTGGTCGTAGTTAAGCTCGGCGATATTGGTTGTTGCCGACGATGACTGCTGCGGATTGTAGAATGCCTCTTTCAGAAGCATTGTGTAGTCGTCACCGTTAAGCAGCTTGTATCCGTCGGGCTGCCATGTGCCGGTAAACTTATAAGAGAAGTTCACACGGGTCTTACCTCGCGCGCCACGCTTTGTTGTAATCTGGATAACACCATTAGAGCCCTTGGAACCCCAAACGGCTGTAGCGGCGGCATCTTTAAGAACCTGAATGTTTGCGATATCCTCAACATTTACAGACAACAGTGAGGCATACTGCTCGTCGGTTGCTGTAGAGAAATCGAATGTCTCATCAGGATTGTCGAAGATACGGTCGTCGACAACGATAAGCGGCTGTGCGTCACCATTAATAGTGGTAACACCACGAAGACGCATAGTAGTACCTGAGCCGAGGTTACCAGAGTTAGACACAATGTCGAGACCGGCAATCTCACCCTGCAGCGCCTCGTCGGCACTGGTAAAGGCCATACCCTCGACATTGCTCATGTCGAAAGTCTGCTGTGCTACAGAAACCTCTCGCTTAGGAATGAAGAGTCCGCCCGAGCCAGTACGTGAGCCTTTTACCACAACTTCCTGAATGGTGTGGCTGTCAGACTCAAGCATAATGTCGAAGACCTCCTTGTCACTCAACGGGATAGTCTTGGTCTTGTCGCCGACAAATGATATGCGCAACTTGTTCTTCGTGCTCTTGATCTCCATAGAGAAGTTACCGTTGAAGTCAGTCTGCGCCGCAGATACGATACGGTCGTTGGCATCGACCTCAGTGACGTTGGCCATCATAACCGGTCCCATAGAGTCGTTCACCGTACCTGATATACGCTTGCTTTGCGCCAGCATTGACATGGAGGCGGCACAAAGGCAAACAGTAAGCAATATTTTCTTTTTAGACATAGTAATCGGTCTTTAGTGTTTGTTATTTTTAGCCTTTGCATGTGCCTCAACAACAGACGGGCTCCATGACGGCTTGCCACTGTTGTCGGTAAACAGATAGAAAGGTTTTGCTATCTCGTGAACGGCACAGAACGAAGATGTTGTAATCTGGGTAGCGCTCTGCGAATTGGCATTGAACCAGTAGTCGCGTGCCATGGCATTTGATACCATTGAGCCATTCTTGGCATCTACGGTGTGTATCATTCCTGTACCGTCTTTAACATTAATCTTACCGTCACCGCCAGTAACCTGAATCTCGCGTGCCAAACCAATCTCGTTTGTCGCAAGGCTCTGATAAGTGCCTTCCTCTATTGTGTTGTCGGCATACAGGGAGATACTCTGGAAATGATATCTTACAAACTCCTTCAGTGTCTTAATCTTCTCAAGGGCATCGGCACGGACACTCTCCGGCGCATCGTCGCCATATTCCTCAAACACATCCTGTATCTCCTTCCAGCGCGGCAGTCCGTTGGCGTAAGCCTCTTCCATAGCCTCATTGTTAGGAGCATACAGAGTATAGTTATAGGTATTGAACATCTTGACATTCTCGTCAAGACATGCAGAGTTTACGGCGTTTTTGCCTGTACCGTAAGTAGATGTAAAGACAACATACTGGTCTTGCTCGGTTGTGCCGAAAGAGTTCAGCTCGTCAGAGATACCTGCCCATTTGAGAATGTCTACAGCAGAGAAACCAGAGCAAGCCTCGAAGAACTCTGAGAACTGGCCGTAGTTGCGCAATGTCTTTGACACACTGTTCTGCGGAGCCTGTATAATGCGGTTTATGCGGAAAGCCTTACCGTTTTTCTGGTTATACACATTCTCTATTACAGAAGGCTCAAGATTGTTGTCAATCTGTGCGCCGCCCGAAACGGTACTGCCTGCGGCAACATCACCGTCGAGACGAATCTCGCCGCCATGCTTAGTCTTGTAATATCTGTTGCTGCCAAACGTCTCACCGTTCCCAAGCAAAACGGTATGATAGTTCAAAATATCGATAAGCTGGCTTGAGCGCTGGCTGATGTCCTGCACCTCACCGATGCGCTCGCCTACCTCTTTTGTGGCTACGTTGTAATAATATCTGTCGCAGCGAACCTCTGGAGTACGCTTCTCATCCAAATAGAAATGCAAGACCTCAGGTCTCACGTGACCGAGAGATGCCGGGTCGACATAATAGCAGTCAAAAGCCTCGTCGTCTGGAATAAAGAAGGCGTAATTGGCGCTCATGGCAAGCAGATAGAACTTGAAGTCTACACCAAGGTATTTTCTATCCTGGATAGCCCAGTTCATAATTCTCATGTCTGGATAAGAAGAGGCAGGTGCAAGCACAGCCTGATACTCATCTGGCGCAATCATGTCTTTCAGCACATAGATAACACCGTTGTTGGCAATTTTGATATCATATTTTCCGTCTTCAGTCTGCTTCAGGAGGCTGAGGTTCATACCCATGTTCTCGCTAACGTCGTTGATGATAGACTCAAACTTACTTGGCACAGTCTCAACGAACGAGTTTTTCTGAAGGTTCTTGATGAACGCGTTAAGCACCTGAGGTCTCTTCACGTGCATAGAGTCAAGGTTCTCAAGAAGGTTTGCCTCGGTATTTTCCTTATTACCATATATATCAATAAGGAATGCTCCGTTGCCGCCAGGGAGGAAGTATTTCTTGATTGCCTCGTTGCAAGGAACAAACATTGCGCCGATGTCGGTGATGCTATAGTCTATAGAAGACGTATTGGCATGGGCTGGATAATATTGGTTCCATCCCGGGTCGAACGACAAGTAGCGGCCTTGCCCCATGGTGTTGCCGTCAGGATCCTGTATAAGAGCCTCGGCCTGTGAGCGGGAGCTAAGGTATCTCATCTGGAAGATAGAGTCCTTAAGCGGCGCGCCGTTGGCAACAGCCCAGTCGTTGTACTGGTTGGTGGTAGCCGCATCATAGTAAGGTGCGGCAAAATAGTCAACCATACGGCTGAAGATGCTTGTCTCATCATCATCACGAAGCACCTGTGCCATGTTTCCTGGAGGAAGCAGCACATCCTGCAGTTGCTGAATGTAACCGTTCATACAGGTAATGTCACGGTTTACGATCCGGTCGTTGAAGATGTAGGCAGGCTTTGCGGCATCGTCATACTCCTCACCTGTAAGAATGCTGAAGTCGCTGTTCGGGCCGATAGTGGTGATGGAGTTGTTAACCATCTGCTCACGTGTAAAATGAACCATCATAGGACTTGTACGGTCGCTGACGATGTCTATGCCCTTGTCATAGTACTTTGTCCACCACTTGTTGTTTGCCGGCATGTCTGAGGGACCATACAAATGGGTAATACTGTCGATGACGCTGACAGATGTCGGGTGCTTCAGACCCAGGCCATTAGTGATACCGTCAGTACCGCCGCTGACGTTGGAAAGCATACCAACCAGCAGGGCATTGTCAATCATAGATGAGTAAAGCAACAGTTTTTTCTGCGAAAGCGACAGGCCTTCGTAGTTTGTCACACCCCATTTGTTGTTTTTGAAGAAACGCTCAAAAGCCTCATCGTTGGCAGGGAAGACCGTCTTACTACCCGTACGGGAAAGAGTCTCAGAATAATTCAGGTCGTCAACCAGACGCAGATACGTATTGAACGTACCCGTCAGATACTCCTGATTAGGATTCTTCAGCTCTTCGTAAATACTTCCACCCAACCATACCGGTTTGGTTTCTGAATCCACTGGCTCATCCTTGTCAATGCACGATACCATCATACCTGAACATAACAAGGAGATACTAATGAAGAATTTTTTCATAGGTTGTTTTTAGTTTATAATTTGTTTGTTCTTTATTCAGCAGATTAGGGTCCGCATATATGTATACGGACTTACAACTTGCAAAATAAAGCAAAAAAAACGAAATAAGCAAATAATAATCCTACTAAAAATAGCAGTTTTAGCCACAATTCATAAATTTATCAAAAAATAAAGGTTAAAATCAAGATATTAAGGGAAGAACAAGGAATGACATTTATATAGATGACATATTAATGGACCGCCAGCGCACTAATTATAATAAAGGCTATAGGGCCGTTACATGTAACGGCCGCAATTAAAACGTGGCAAATATCATCCGTGATATATGTTTTATAAATTGTGGCTCATCCGATATTTGGAGTGATGCCGGCTATATAGAAATATATCAACTGAGAGACACAACCCGTTTTACCGTTCAGCCTTGGCTGAACGGTAAAGTATGTGGGCTTCAAGCGCAAAGTTAACAGGCTTCATCAACCGTTCAGCCTTGGCTGAACGGTAAAAGGCGCCGCCTTTAAGCTATGGGAGTGGCAGGCTCGGATGTTATAGAGCCTGTATAGCTGAAACTGATATGCTGGCGCAAGATTAGGCATCACTCCAAATCACAGAAGATCCCAAAATAAGCAACATGCCTCCTAACCTCTCATAATTTCTATTTATCTCCACGAAAAACCTAAAAAGAAAGCCGGCCCCTATACGGGACCGGCTTCCAATTATGAATATTATCTGTTGGTGAATTACTTCACAACAACCTTCTTACCGTTTACGATGTAAAGACCCTTTGGAAGAGCGTCTGCGCTTTCAGCAACCTTAACACCAGAGAGGTTATAAACACCCTTCTGAACATTTGCTGTTGGCTCGGTAATGACACCCTTAACGCCTGTTGTAAGAATGTTAGCATTCTTGTTAGCGTCTACGAGCTTGTAGTAAGCAGACATCTTCTCGTTTGCAGTTACAGCGTTCTGTGCATACTCAATTGCAAAACCGAGGTTAGCATAGATGCGACGACATCTCAAATCACACTCTTCAACGTATGTTCCGTCATCAGCAAACTGAGCGAGAGCCTCGTATTGAGGAGTTGCCTCTGCAAGCTGTGCGGCAAGGGCTACCTCAAGGTCTGTATTGAATTTAGCAGCCTGACCCATGTAGCGTACGTGGTTACCACCAAATGAGTATGTATTTGACTTCTCATTGCTCATAGCGTCGAAACCGATTTCTATAGTCTCTGGAGTATTGTCTGCCTTTACATATACAATAGCAAATACCTCAGGATAGAAGTTACCCCATTCAGATTTTACATCGTTAGAACCAACCCAGTTGCTACGGTCGGTATGTACCATGTGAACACCGATAGAGTCAGCAGACTCTGCAAGCTTACCATAGTAGTAAACGGCCTGTGCTACGGTGCGGTCGCCATCAGTAGAACCTTTTTCGTTGCAAGCTGTAGCCTGGCAAGACAACACATATACACCAGAATTGAGAAGCTCAAGGTTCTGAGAAGCCTTATTCTTTGAGAATGCTGTCTCACCACGCCACATAGTAAGATGCTTGCCACCCTCGAAACCTTTAATTGAGCCCTGCTTCCAACGTCCGTTGTCGGTCTGACCAGCCATTGTCCAGCCCTCAACTTTTGACTGGTTGGTAAAGCTGGTGAAGAATGGGTTTACAATAGATATTTCACTTGGATTAGCAAGAGATGCAGTCGCTGACTCGAATGCCTTCTGAGCCTCAACAAGCTCAGTTTTAGCAGCAATCATGTTGTTGGCAACTTCCTCGCTGTATTCAGCTGTCACACCGTCAACGAGAGCCTGCGCCTTGTCGATAACAGTCTTGAAAGCGGCCTTGTCGCCAGCGGCGTTCTTAGGATTGTCATAGCTTGCGTTTGCAATAACGAGCTGAGCGACAAGCTCTGTATAAGGAGCATTGAGAGAATAGTATGCATCTATAGAAGAGCGTACACGGCGCATGCTCTGCATCAGTGAGTCTGCGGCCTCAGCGAAGAGGTCGTCACCAGGCTGCTTAACAGAAAGGCTGTTGTATGTGCCAGTGTAGTATGTGATGGTATCCTGAAGCGCAGGCTTACCCCATGGGTATTCGGCCTTAGCGTGAACAGTTACAGCAGAGTCGAGCATAACCTTCAGAGCGTTTGCCTGAGTAGCGATGTTCTTAAGAGTAGCATAGTTTTCGATATAAGCCTCCATCTCGCCATTGGAGTTGTCGCCAATGATGCGGAGAACAGGAGCCTGCATATATACTGTACCACCAAGCTTATTGTCAACAGATGTGGCAGGATGCCAGAAACCGGCATTCAGAGTCTCGCCCTCAGCAACGTCTGCCACTACGAAGTGGCGCTCGAAGTTGCGCTGGTCGAGGTTAAAGCTTACAGAGTCTTTACCGATGAACACCTTTGCGCCCTCAACCACGTAAGTATAGTCAGGCGTATAACGCAAAGCGGTGCTTGTACCTGCCATGCGGTGTCCCTTAACCTCTGCTGAGAAGAAATACTTACCTGCCGGCAATTCCTTAACTATCTTTGCTGTACCTGCAGGAAGATTGTAAGAAGCCTGAATATAGTCACGGATATGAGCGTCTGTAGCTGGATCATGGAACCAACGGCCGCTGCCCTCTACATACCAGTCTCCGTATGTGCCGTCTGCTTTCTGTATCTTTGTTGTCCAGAGAGCTCTGCTGTCAATGTGTGAGTTCACCTCGTATGAGTTGGCATTGAGGAACGCTGTCTCTGCATCGAGGAAGCTGTTGAGAGCATCCTCTGCTATCGAGACATCTTCTGAAGCCTCTGAATTGAAGAACTCCTTCAAGCTGGCGATTACGCCCAGAAGCTCGTCTCTACCATTCTGCATAGCCTCGATGCCGAGAAGAGCCTCAGCATAAGCGAACTCCCTGTCAGAGATACGGGTATCGAATACAGGTGTTACCTGACGGATCTCAACATCAGAGATCTGAGTTCCAGCTGTGAGCTGTCCGAATGTCACAACGATGAAACCGTTTGAGCCGCCAGTTACGGTGTCGGTGAAAGCGTAAGAATAAGATGTCCACTCTGCATTAACAGCATCTGTTGTTGCAACCTGGCAGAAGAGGTCGGCAGACTTGCTTACAGAACCATCGGCGTTGGCATAAACGTCGATGTAGTTGGCAGTGTTAGGAGTGACAGAAGATGTGGTCGGGTCTACACCTTTAACCTTGAAAGTGATGATGTAGCTTTGGCTTGGCTGATAAGGAACAGCCTGATAGATGTAGTTGCCAGTCTGGTCGGCAGCACCGTTAACGCACTGGAGAGCGTTGCCGCCAGTCTCAGACGCCCCAGTCTCAACAGACCAGAACTCAGGATTAAGAGAAGAATCTGTGTAATCCTTCCAGCCGTTGTAGCTTGAAGCGAAATCACCGTTAGTCAGCATGTTGTCGCTGATAACCTTGAACTTTGCATCATGGGTATAAACATAGTCGCCCAAATTGTAGGCAAACGATGTCATAGCACCGATGACTGCAGCGAAAGAAAAAAGTAATCGCTTTTTCATAAAATTTGTTTTAAGTTTATAATTTAGGTATGTTCTGTTTTAGCAATTATAGTTTCGGCTGCAAATTTAAGCAAAATAAACGACACCCGCAAAGGAAAAATCTCCACTTTTTAGGAAAATTATACATACAGGTGCCGTTTTGTCAAAAAACAGGGTAGAAAATCATTTTTTAGGATTTATCTATTGTAGGGCCGCTACGTGTAGCGGCCGCAAACAATATTACATTTTTCAATTGCGGCCGCTATACATAGCGGCCCTACAGCTTTTACTATAATAGTGCACTTACCATTCCGCCAATGGGTTTATCAAACAAGATCTATGTATTTATGATGCGCCCCAAATGGGGCAGCCTGCTCATACCCAGACTACTCCTTTCAGGGCGCATTGCTTACGCCACGTTGCTTGCGGCCGTTACATATAACGGCCCTACAAACTTACTTTTTCTTCTTTGCCTTTGTCTTAGTTTGCATTGGCTCCGATATTGCCCCGGCAATAATTGCAGCCATCTGGGCGGCACCCTCAGCAGTAGGATGTATTGAGTCGCGCTGCATCTGCTTGCCGTCGTTATTGTTGAAAGCAGAGTGTAAATCAATAATCTCCAGACGGTTTTTCCTGGCCACCTTTTTAATCAGAGGTATAACGCCATCTGATATCACACTGTCGTTTATGGTCCAGCGGGTCGCAAAGGCCGGTATCGGTGTCGCAAGGAAAATGCGCGGCTGTGACGGAAGGGCTTTCAGAGAGTCTATCATCTGCTGCATGTCGCCCTCAAAGTCGGCGCTGTGTTTCCAGTTCTCATCCTTCGAGTCGTTGGTTCCGAGCTTTACGACAACGACATTCGGATTGAAAGCAAGCGCGTCACGCCATGCCAACTCATTCATATAAGGACGGTCGCCCTTGTTGAGCATCGTGCGTCCGCCTACACCAAAGTTCCTGACGTGATACCCATTGCCAAGCTTGCTCTGCAACTTTGCAGGATAGCCGTTTACCTCAGCCATGTCTATTCCAGATCCGTCGGTTATGCTGTTGCCTATGCAAGCCACCCTTACGGCATCGGCTTTTGGCGAAGGCAGATTTTGCAGCCATGTGGTTATCTCCTGCAACATCTGATTGTGATAGGTATAATTGTCACGGAAACCAAATCCGTGACCGCCAGACGGATAGATATAAACAGCACAAGGATTGCCCGCCCTGCGCATAGCCTCAAAATATCTTAAGCCATTGGTAAGCGGCGGCACAACCCTGTCGTCGGCTGCCATAAGCAGCAAGGCGGGAGGAGTAAGGTGGCGGCGCACAGCATTGTTATTCGACCACTCTTTAACGAGATTTTTGTCGCTGCGCCCGTCACCGAGGAAACCGACACACGAGCCCTTGTGTGTCTCTTTCTCATCCATAGAGATTACGGGATAGACAAGAATGGAGAAGTTCGGACGTGAGCAGAATGGCGCATGTGTGCTTACAGAAGAGGCAAGATGACCTCCGGCAGAGAAGCCCATGATGCCGACATCGTAGGGATTGACATGCCATTGCGCGGCACTGTCTCGTACAGTACGGATAGCATTGTAGGCATCTGAAAGAGGAATGTTTCGGTCGCCATTTGGCATACGGTACTTCAACACACAGAAGGCTATGCCTTGGTCGTTAAAGAATTTCGCCCAATCGTAGCCCTCATGGTTCATGGCGAGATGCGAATAGCCTCCACCCGGGCAATCGACGATAGCGCGCCCTGAAGGATTTTCGGGCAAAAACACATCGAGAGTTGACTTTCCGTCAGGAGAGTTTACAATTGTCAGCTTTCTGGCAGTTTGCGCGCTGCAAGACATTACAAGCCATGGCAGCAACATTGCAAGTAGTAATTGTTTTTTCATTTATTAGTTATTATTTAGTAGTTATTAATTATTATTTGGTAATGTTTTAAAAAGTCTCTGACTATAAAACGCTTCGGGTAGAGCATTATTGCCCTACCCGAAAACTTTCACCTAACTTAAAGTATGAACTAAACACCTATAACTGTCTCTTGAACTCCACCTCGACAATCCGAAGCTCTACTTTTCCCTTCTTTGACACAAAGCGGTCGAGTTCTCCGGCATTGCCGCCAGCCAGCTCTTTTGTATCGCCAAAGGCATTGCTGTCCATGGACGGACCGAGCATCTTTATTGTGAGCGACTTGGTATCCACCATCTTTCCTAAAGGTATGTGGACAGCACCCAATGTAGCGTACGTGGCGCCTTTCCATACGAGTTTCTTTCCAGAATATATGGCAAGCGGATAACATTTATTGCGCCAGCCGGTAAGCTTTATCACAACCTCATCAACCTTCTGCTTCTTGCCAAAATTGTATGTAACCCAGGCGTTTTCTATTTTGCCGTCGCTCTTCCATTCCGAAAGCTCATTGTCATCGTACGAATTGGTAATATTCTCAATATTAGAGCCTGCTATGGCTGATACAACATCTACAGACACCGCAACATCTGTGTATGAAGGAGTAAGCGGAGTCTCGCCTCTTGTAAGCACTGGCTTCAAAGTCAAAGCCGGATTATAGGTTCCCATGCCGCTACCGGTATCAACCTTGTTCGTATGAAGTGTTATGGTTACAGGCTTCAAACCTCTCGCGGATGCTGTGAGGTTGATATCGCCCGCATTAACGGTGCTTCTTACAAATACTCTGTTAACACCACAGTCGACAGGCAACGACGGAGAGCCCACATAATTGCCGAATGCAGATACTGTCTGCGGGCCGTCGAGCATTCCATCCTTACCATTCTCTGCATTTGGTCTGGCAGCCTGCTGTTTGTCTGTAGGCATTGGTGCGGCAATACCTCCAAGCAACAGTCCCTCACCCCAAAGATGGAAATCTATAATACGGTTATCGAGAGGACAACGGCGTCCCTGTCTGTCGACAACCTCAACCTGTACCAGAGCGAGGTCTGCGCCGTCGGCCTTAAAGCCCTCAGGGTTCTCGATTGTAGTAAGCCTCAGCTCGAACGGCTCGCCTGCGGTCTCTATAAAATGGCGTGAGACCTCATTGCCGCCACGATAGCTCACAGCCTCTATCTTGCCAGGCTCGAAGGCAACATCGTCAAAGGTAAAAAGATAGTTGTGGCTCCTGACACCAGAATTCTGCAGCCTGCCATTTACGAACAGAGCAACGCTGTCGGCATTCGACACCACATAGACAGGTTTCCTGACTCCTGCGTCGTAATTCCAATGACCTACAATATACGTGTGGTCGTTCTCCGGCTCTACCCATCCGTCCCACATAACCTGATGCACATAGAAGGCATCCTTGGGTATGCGCATGGCATCGGTGACACCACTTGTACGGTAGCTGACCTCTCCACGCCAATGGGTGTTGGTATCAGAGAAAACAATCTTTGCGCCACCGGAATTAACACGCTTTCCTGTACCAGGACGCTCAAGCCAATAGTCGTACCAACGCTCAACCATAGAGCGGGCGAAGATGTCCATGTTGTGATTGTAGTCGGGTGCAGGCTTGCCACGGTAAAGCGGTCCCTCACCCTCTTTATGGAACGGATAGCTATACTCGTCCCAATATTTGCGCAACCCCTCGTCACGATGATATTCCATCATCCACATAGGATGTGTCGCGCTCTTGTTTACATAAAGCATCTCGCCGCCATATTCAGCCTCAGCAATGTCGAGCATCTCACGGCTGCCGATGGCACGTCCGCCATTAGGGTCGTACTTGTCGCGTATATCTCTCAGCTCTATCATGTGCTCACGGCTGATGCTCTCGTTACCGCCCTCGTAGAAAAGAATACTCGGGTTGTTGCGGTTGTAGATAATTGCGTCACGCATCAATGCCACACGATGTTCCCAGCGGCGGCCTGTAACGTCTTTCTCTGCATCGCCGGCAGGCATAGCCTGAATAAGCCCTACCCTGTCGCAGCTCTCAACATCCTGTTTCCAAGGAGTAACGTGCATCCAGCGGACAATATTGCCACCAGACTCAACAAGCAGGTTGTTAGAATAGTCACTAAGCCATGCAGGAACGCTCATGCCTACGTATGGCCACTCGTTGCTCGTGCGCTGAGCATAGCCATGCATCATTAAGACACGGTCGTTGAGCCAGATTTTTCCCTCCGCAAAACGTGTCTTGCGGAAGCCTGTACGTGTTGTCACTACATCAGAGACATTGCCATTGTTGTCGACAATTGCTGTCTCGACATCATAGAGATACCCGTATCCCCAACTCCAGAAATGAGCGTCACTAAGCAGTCCAGAGGACTTAACGGTTGTCTTGCCGCCCGCCTTAAGTGTGCACTTCTGGCTGTCGAAAGAGAGGACTTTGCGTCCGTCAACATCTTTCACGGTTGTACGGACAAAGAAAGTCTTATCGGCATTGCCATCGTTGGCTATCTGTGTCTCAACATTCACATTAACCTTGCGCTGCGCAATATCATAGCCGGAGCCATAAACGTATGTACCTACGGTTCCAAGATTGCTGTACAGGGGAAAAGTCTGGTAAAGAGTGCCGCAACGGTGCAGCCATACATTCTTTGGAATGCCGCCATAGTTGGCATTGAAGTTTTTGTCGTTCCACTGGTAACGGCTGTTGGATGACTTCTCACGATATTCCCAACTGTTATCTACCCTAACGGCGATAACGTTCTCACCTTTTATCACATAAGGTGTCAAATCAAAGCCACTTGCCATAACACCATTTTCAGAAAGGCCAAGATGATGGCCGTTAAGATAGAAGTCGGCACCAAAACGGACACCCTCGAACTCTATCAGGTATTTGGTATCGGCAACATTGTCAACAGTGAAATGCTTGCGGTACCAGACAATGGTGTCTGACAAGTCATGGCAAGCCACCTTAAATGCCTCTCCATCGTTCCATGCACGGGGCAAAGTCACCCTACGCCAAGCGGCATCGCTGATGTCCGACTTCTCACCGCCTTCCATATCACCGATATGAAGCAGCCAGCCGCCATTAAAATTCATTTTCTGCCTTTCAGCTGCCGATACCGATAAAGTCGAAAGCAGCAGCAACGTCATAATTGTTGTTTTAATAATTAGTTTCATAAAGCTTGTTATTTCTGAAAATCGTTTCTGCTGCGAAGATAGCAATAATATACGATACGGCACAGGTAAATACATACAAAAAACAGGAAAAATGTACGATTTTAGAGATTGTAGGAAAATACAAGTGGTGTTGTGAGGATAATACTGGGTCATTTATATCGTCAACTAAAAAAATGGGCAGACAACAGAAACGTCATCTGCCCATCTATTATAGGGTTCAACAATATGTTGCCAGAAATCACTTCACAACAATCTTCTTTCCATTGCGGAAGTATATGCCACGAGGCAGCCCCTCGGCAGATGTCGCATTCTTGCGTACAAGCTGGCCATTCATGTTGTAGATATCGTTTGTATTAACGTTGACATCAGAAGAGATTCCGTCAATGCCTGTCGGATCATAATAGATAGATAGCACACCCTCGGCTATGCGGCTTGTGTCCCACTTCATTCCAATCTCAAGTTCAGGAAGCACGAGGTTTGGAGTACCAGCGAAAGAAGTGGCGGTCCAAAGCGTCATGGTGTCACCATCCTTCGGAGTGTATGAAGCAGAGAGGTTGACCTCAATGGTACCGTTCATTGTGAGCTTGTTGATATCAGAAAGGGTTGTATTATTAAAGCCACCCTTCCATACTATGAGACGGCCTGTAGACGAGAATGTGACATTCTTTCCGCCAAAACCGATGCTACCTGTTGTTGCCTTAGGATAAGCACCTGGGCAAACCTCACCATTCACGGTTACGGCAGAGTTGTCGATAGAGCCAGAACCTGTAATACCGCTCAGACGGGCACCTTCATCAATAATCAGCACACCAGTACCTAACTTCTTTCCAGAAGCTACAGCCAACTCACCCTCAGATACACGTACGGTTCCCGTATTGTCCCATACGCCATCAACAGTAAGCTTACCTGATCCAACTTTTATAAATGATGTTCCTGTACCAGTTACCTTACCCGACCACTTGAAGTTGGTCTCGTTACCAACCTTCCAGGTATTGCTGCCTGATGCGGCGCCACTGCTGAACGTGCAGACACCACCAAGATCACCAGAGCCTGTTACCTTACCGATTTGGAATGTCTTACCTGAGTTTTGAACTTCGATGCCAGCAGCGATATCCATTGTACCGTTAGGCATACCAGAGTTATTGTCGAGGGTAAAGCGGTAGTCTTTTGAAGGAACAGCAGGCTTCAATATACCTGTAAACTCAGAGAAGTTACATTTAACCGGTGTTCGGGCTGCCATCCATGAGCCGCCATCTACAAGCGGGCAATAAATAGTCAGTGTTCCCTCTCCGGTAATCTTATTGGAATAAGTGCTGCGGTTCTCAAGATTCCATCGGGCTGTCTTTGCCTTTGGCACATTGATAGGATAGCTTGTACCGGCAGTCTCCTGCAACGTGCCGCCCTGAAGCTCAACGGCCTTTGCCGGATAAGTAGATCCAGAGTTTGTTACTGTTCCTGCTACGACAACGAGTTTATTGAGCATTGTGTTGTTGGTCTTAAAAATAAGACCGCCACTACCCTTCTTCGTCAGCATTGTACCAGAGATAGACTTATTGGCAGTGAAATCATAGAAAGCCTCGATAATACCGCCCTCGTCGCCAGCCATCTTCATTGGTGAGCCTTGGGTAACAGCTGCAGTGTTGCGGAGAGTTGCACCGTTCTCGACAACCATCTTGTCGGCAAGAACCGTGTTTCCGCCAAGGTTGCCAGAAGGGGTTATGTCGTTAGCCAACGATCTTACAGACAAGATACCGCCAGAGACACGTGTACCGCCAGTAAAGGTGTTTGTTGTAGCAATGGTTGTGGTACCAATACCACGCTTAACCAATACAGTGTTTCCTGTTATGGCACCAGCACCGTTAAGAGTGTAAGAAGTATTGTTGTCGAAAATGATACTGTCGGCCTCTACCTCTGCGTCCAAGGTAATTGTCTTAGAAGTGGCATTGTCATCGAAGATAACCTTATCACCGTTTACGAAGTTGACTGTAGACTGGTCTGAGGCCAAAGCGAAGTTCTCGGTGTTGGCAACATCCCATACACTGCTCTCAGAACCTGTCCAGACAACAGTTGTTGCATCGCGCAAACCGTAGACTACGAGATAAAGGTTGGTACCCTCAAGTTCAAGCGCACATTTTTTCTTGTTATCAAGGCCAAGGAGCTTTATGTCTGAAATGTTGCCCTCAACCTTGTCGAATGTGCCGATAAGATATTTACCCTCGGCGAGCCCGCCGCTTACAGAGAACTCGAATACAGGAACGAGATATTCTGGGCCATACTTCCAGTCTTTTGTCTCTATGGTGAACAACTTAGCCTTGATGTTATCGGCCTGAATATTTTCGCCGTTCACATCGAATACAATACGTGATCCAAAGCCAAGCATAAGGCTGTCGGTTGTAATTGTGCCAACAGTTCCCTCACCTCCAGGGCGCAAACGTGAGTCGTAGTCCATCTTGATGCTGCGGAATATACCGCCATTGGAGTTAAGCTCCGCAAAACGGTTGAGCCACACAGGAGAATTGCGCATTGTACCGTCGAAGTTTACCACGCCAGCCCAGATGTCAGTATTGCCGGTATGTGTGAAGTCAGCCTTTGGAAGCGAGAGGATACCATCACCCTGCTTTACGAGGCGGGCATCGCCAGAGATACCGCCACCTGTTACGGTGCAGGTGTATGTGTCGTATGTAATCCTATAGCTTGAAGAAGAAGCCTCGCTTGGAGCTGAGCCCTGCACCCATGTCGGAACATTGAAAGTTAGGATATATGGCTTTGCGCCATTCTCGATATTTACATTGATGTTGGCATTCTCGTAAACGAGTACATGCTTGTCGTTGAGACCTGAGGCAACAGAGCCGCCATTGCCTACCTCTGTACGTCCGGTTGTTGTGAGAGGAGGAGGAGCAATGGTTATGCCCTCAAGCTTTCCAAGGAAATAGCTTACGTGAGGGGGCTGGTTATAGCCACACATCTGCCAAACCATGGCATTGCGGTACTGATGGTCGTGCCAGAGAGAATAGTTGCGGTATTCGGTCGGTGTGGGTGTAGAATAAATGCGGATATTGTTGTCGGCAGTACGCATGATAATCTCCTCACGCCAGTCGCCGAGAATATCGCCCTGATAACAAGGAGTGCCCTTGGTATCGTTGTTGGTCATAGAGCCGTCGCAAGTATAGATAGGATTCCAACTGCCATATTTGTATATACCGCCAGCTGTATTCTTTCCACTTACGTAGTTGAAAGACTCCTCACACAAGTCACCATCCCAATAAATTCTAAAGTTGGTGTTTACACCAGTTGCGTCCATACCGGATATAGCTCCGTTGGTAACAGTGCTTATAGCCCCCTCACGCGCAGAGCATCCGAGAGCGCCGGGGTACTCGTCGGTGAAGTTTCCGCACATAGCGCGTCCGTCATCGTTGCCGGCATTGAAGCGATGGTATATCTTGCTCGTTGTGGCGTCACGGTAGTTGTTGCCCGGACGGTCTTCGTTGCAGGCATAGATCTCTTGTCCGTGGATGTATGGATTAAAGTCGCTACAATGCTGTGCGTCGCCATGTCCGAGACCTGTAGTAGACAATCCCTTACCGTTGTCATCGATAACCATAGAGCCGAAAACAATCTCGTCACGTCCGTCCCAGTCTACATCGGCAATACCATAGTTATGATAGCCCTGCCCCTTCCACGGGCCGTTGGTGTTGTTGAACCAGCGCCAGCGCTCTTTCAGCGAGTGTGTGGCAGGATCTACATCGTATGCTATCATCTTGTGACGGGTATAGATACCACGTGCAAGGAAAATGCTCGGTTTCTTACCATCGAGATATGGTGCGCCGAAGAAGTGCTTGCTTGAGCGGTGGCCATA
>CABSIA010000035.1 GCA_902477645.1 uncultured Prevotella sp.
ATATTCCTGTCCGCGCTGTGTACCCTTGTTGCCAAGATAACCGAATGAGCCAAAAGCATTGAGCTTGTCGCTACCACCAGACGCACTGAGCGTGTGCTCGTGTACGAAACCTGTGCGTGTAGCCTTGCCAAGCCAGTCATACTCCTTAATTCTTGAAGGATCCCAAGTTCCGTTGTCCCATGCTCCAAGTATGTTGGCCACGGCAGTCGGGTCGTCAAGAATACCGAAGATTGCCTCATCGTTCTCGTATGAGTTGCCAGTACGCGGGTCTGCATACTTTGTAGGGTCAGAGTTATAGGCTGCCCAACGACGATATTTCACATAGTCGGCAGCAGACACATTCTTATTCTTGTCAACAATATTCTGGAAAGTAACAGAACCAGAGTAGTTGAGTGAGAACTGACCGGCCTTACCGCCCTTAGTGGTAACTATAACAACACCGTTGGCGCCACGTGAGCCATAGATGGCTGTTGCTGACGCATCCTTGAGGATATCAATAGACTCGATGTCGCGCGGGTTAAGAGTCTCTATACCCGAGCCCGACATCAAAGGCACACCGTCAACTACATATAGCGGCTCATTAGACGCTTTGAGCGAGCGCTCACCACGAATACGGATGCTACCAACAGTACCAGGACGCTCGCTTGTAGTAATGTCCACACCTGCGGCCTTACCCTGCAGAGCCTCGAAAGCGTTGCTTACAGGGCGTGCCTCCAGCTCTTTTGCACCAACGTGACTAAGCGCACCGGTAACATCAGGCTTGCGCTGTGTTCCGTAGCCTACGACAACAACCTCGTCAAGAAGAGCATTGTCGTCTTCCAAAACAATATTAAATCTGGTAGTTCCCTTGACAGCTACGGTCTGGGTAGTGTAGCCAACATAAGAGATTACAAGGGACTGATTGGGCTGTACATTGTTGATAGAGAAATTTCCATCAATGTCCGTTACCCCCCCAATGAGGTTCCTTTTACAATAACACTTGCACCAATGACAGGCTCACCATTGGAATCCACTACTTTTCCCGTTACCTTCGACTGCGCGTAGCCTGATATGGCAATAAAGGCAAAGAGAAACATCGCAAGAAATCTCCCAATTAGGTCAGATTTCTTTAGGTTTTCAGTTTGTTTTTGCATTTTAGATAGTTTTTATAATACTAAAAATAGTTAGTAGCTTAGTTTGCTGCAAATATAGCGGTTTTCCCCGACACCTCCAAGTTTTTTTTAATAAAATTTTATTTGATATTTGCAATATTGAACAATTAGCATGATTTTATCATAATAAACTTAACAATAACAAAGACATATATATGTTGTCAAACTTTTAACAAACTATTATAAATGGCTCATCCAAAATTTGGAGTGATATCGGGTAAGCCTTATAAAGAGGATAAGAAATAAAAATGCCGTATAACATTTTGTGGTCTGAAAAAAATGTCATATCTTTGCATAAGAAAGGCATCGCCTCAGCATCTATAACAGAAAAAGGAAAGGACATACAATGGAGCAGCAACTGAAAAAGTGTCCTGTGGGCATACAGACATTCAAGGATATCATTGAAGGTGGGTATCTGTACATCGACAAGACAGAGTATGTATACAATCTCACTCACGGTGCACCCAAATATTTTTTTCTGAGCCGTCCCCGCCGGTTCGGCAAGTCACTGCTCACTTCAACTTTGAAAAGCTACTTCGAGGGAAAGAAAGAGTTGTTCAAAGGGCTGGCAATGGAACGGCTGGAAAAGGAGTGGACACAACACCCTGTACTGCACTTTGATATGAGTACGGCAAAGCATGTGGACAAAGAACAGCTGGAATCCATGCTAAACTTCCAGCTCTCACTATATGAAAAGGAATATGGCAAGGCGGAAGATGCAGTGAAAATCAACGACCGTTTTACCAACCTCATCATGAGTGCCTATAAACAGACAGGCCAAAAAGTGGTTGTACTCATCGATGAATACGATGCGCCGCTACTCGACGTGATGCACGAGGATAAAAATCTGCCAGTGCTCCGCAATGTGATGCGCAACTTCTACTCTCCGCTGAAAGCCTGCGATCCATATTTGCGCTTCGTATTCCTCACAGGCATAACCAAGTTCTCACAGCTCAGCATTTTCAGCGAACTGAACAACATTAAAAACATCAGTATGGATGAGCAATACGCAGCTATCTGCGGAATCACAAAGGAGGAACTGCTCACACAGATGGCAGATTATATTGAGCGGTTTGCCGAAAAGCAAAACATCACCGTAGAAGAGATGCAGCAGAAACTGAAGGCAAAATACGACGGCTATCACTTTATCTGGCCGTCACCCGACATCTTTAACCCGTATAGCCTGCTGAATGCGTTTAACGACTGGAAACTTGACAACTATTGGTTTGGCAGCGGCACTCCAACTTATCTCATCGAAATGCTGAAAAAATTCAATGTTCCGCCATCGCAGATTGGAGGGGCAATGGTGACAGCCGATGACTTCGACGCTCCCACAGAGCACATGGTGAGCATCATCCCGCTGCTATATCAAAGCGGCTATATCACAATAAAGGACTACGACAGCGAGACAGAGCTGTACACCCTTGACATACCAAACAAAGAGATACGCGTTGGGCTGATGCGCAGCCTGTTGCCCAATTATATGGAGAACGGCAACGGTGCGCCCGGCAACACTGCTGTGGCAAAAATCTCGGCATTAATCCGCAGGGGAGACATGGACGGAGCACTCACCATGCTTCAGGAGTTCCTGCTCACCATACCTTATTGCGACAACACCGACTACGAAGGGCATTATCAGCAGTTGCTTTACGTAATATTCAGCCTGCTTGGGCACTATGTGGATGTGGAAGTGCGTACTCCGCGTGGACGTGTTGATATTGTGCTGCGCACCCAGACCACCTTATATATAATAGAGCTGAAGCTCAACAAAAGTGCAGAAACGGCAATGAGGCAAATAAACCTGAAAGACTATCCGTCACGCTTTGCGCTCTGCGGACTGCCGATTGTAAAGGTCGGCATCAACTTCGACAGCGAGAAGAAGACCATCGGGAATTGGGAGATAAAATAAAAAAGAATACTCATTTCTCAATAGATAAATTTCAGTTCATCCGATAAATGCTTTTTTACATCGGATGAACTGAAATTCATCACAGTATCTTTAGTTACCTCACATTAAATCTGCCCTGGCATCTCGGGCAAACCCATCTATAACCTCTTATATCCTCCACGCCTCTGCCTCCACAATAATTGCATGGATCTGAGAGAGTACGATTTCTGCGACATTCTTCTTTTGTACACCCATATCCATACCAACCCTTTCCCTTGCATGCACGGCAGGTTCTTTCCCCTACTTTCAAATGAAGTTTTCTGATACACCCTCGTATTCCGTTATGCCTTATTACATGGTCACCCTCCGTGAACACTGTCATTCTGGAGCAGGACCATATTTGTTTTCCTTAGGAGCACCTTTCTTGAACAACAGAAACAGTCCCACAAACGGAATCAAGACTACCCAGCCTGAATACGAACAATCATGTGCACGCTTAGCAGACAATGTAAGAAGCGGATAACTTAAAACCACTCTTAATATAAGTTGGATATTATTAGCCTCCATTCTGCCGACACTATGTTCGTTGACGAAAAAGCTGATGCAGAAGAATATCAAAGATATTACAAAACCTACGACTAAGCCATACACAGCATAAGTGGTACGGTCTATACGCCCCGAAAATGACCACAGGCCAAAAGGAATGGTGTCTTTGCTATGGTCATCATTGGTTTCTGCTCCAGACGTTTCGTCTGAAAGTCCATATTTCACTCGCATATCCGGCGAAAGTCCATTCAAGACTCTCTTTGCCTGTTCGTATCCATAACCAGCACTTTTCTTTAACCAATATCTGGAAAGCGCGTCGTTCCGAAAGGGACTGTCTTCATTGCCATAGACACGTGACAAGAAATATTGTGCCGCAGCATTCCCACCACCAGCCATGTCATCAAGGTCATCAAAAGCATTCTTGTCTCCTGCCATTGAGCTTTTGTAAAGTTCTTCATAGTCAATCATAGCGTTTTCATTTGTTTTATTAGGTTTCAATATATAATAATTTCTCTCTGTAATGACAATAAATCCGTTGCACTCTTCGGTACTTACCAATTAATATATTCGCCAGCAAAAACCCAACTGCTGGATTGATAAAACATTGGAGTAGTACCTTTGTAATAATCACCTACACATTTCCTATAAACTTTTATTCCATCACTGTCCAGTTCGGGCTTATATTCTGTATAATTGTATTCGCGATTGGCAATATTATCGCTGTATCTATCACGATGGTATCCACTATAATAACCAGTTACCGGACCGTTGGTACCATGAGAATAGCCTTTACCCACAAGAATATGTTCGCGCTCTCCATTCCAGCTACCAATCCACCACTTCCCGTATTTCGTATCCTCGTCTATACGCCAATACAACGTTTTACTCTTGACATCAACATTTTTCCCTTTTTTCAGACCCGCAAACGTTCTCATCTGTACAGAAGGGCCTTCCTGTGTTTCCGCAACTTTTATGGCTTTAATTGTTGTATCCTCCTTTGTGCTATTCCATACTCCAACAAAGTCTTTGAAAACAATGTCCTGCGCCATGACGCAACAAGACATTGCCATAATGAATATTGAAATTAAAAGTCTTTGCATAATTTATACTTTTACATGATTAAACTGTCACTCTTTATAACTGAAGACAGAACATCCAAATTCGTCAAAATTCTATAGACTTATTGTCTTGATTCCGCAATACTATAATAAAATCACAGTATTGCGGAACTTTATATTTTACTTGCACTTGTAGATAGCAGTATGCTTGCATGTACCACATGTGTATGTACTTTGTGTCCAACCTTTACCTACATACTCATCATCACCACTGCTCATAAATCCTCCACATTTTCCGCACTTGCGGTTTGTGTCGTTAATCTTGCATTTCCCGCATGTGTCCTGAACTTTCGCCCATTGCATTCCTGCCACCATTGCAGAAGCCGATATAGCTATTGCAACAACAGCACACACTAATAAAACCTTTTTTCTCATAATTGTAATTTTTTTATTTTTTTGCCTACTCTATATGGTTTTCGGCATCTCCATTTAATTCTAAATATTTAATATATAATCAATACATCATTCAACCTTGTTTCTATATTTTATAATATACCTTTTCATCAGAAAATGTCATATTTATATCCAAATGCTTACGATAGTATTTTACTATCATCATGTCTTCTATCCCCTCTTGGAAAGGTATTGTGATTTGAATATAAATATCATCCCAGAAATCAGAATCGCCTCTTTTAATATCATCAGTATTTATCATTCGTACTTTAAAAGAAAAAGAAACAGACCGCGAACTCTTGTCATAATTGGTTGTGACGACCCCTTTCTTTACCATCCATCGCCCTCCTCCTATGGTTACCTCCTTGGGATGGCTGACTTTCAAAGAGCCATTAACATATAGAATGGAGAAATCATCTGCTTGGCTGCCATCCGAATTAGAATCTTCACTCCATTTACCTGTAAGAGATTTAAGAAAAGTAGTTTCCTCAGGGTTCAGTTGTGTTTGCGCATTCATCGTCATACGATTAGCAAACATCACGGTGAGGACGAGAAGAATATATTGTAAGAAATGCTTCATTTTTCTGCTATGTTTTATTATTCAGCTTGTTTTATAAATCAGAAATCAAGTTCATATACCGTAGACCACGAGCGATTATACCATTTACCTTTATCATCTCGTCCTCTTTGTTGGGTTGTCTCTATGAGGCTTCCTTCTTTCAATTCAAGTATTATAGAGTTGTAAGTAGGTATAGATGGATAATTTCTATCAAAATAGAAATTACCATTAGAGAACGTATAGTCTATTATATATTTCCTGTTTGCCATTCCCTCCCATTCTGTCCCGTCACTATAATGATCTTCATATTTATAGCGAATAACAACCCATCCATCGCTTACATATATACGATAGGCGAGAATATTACCTAATTTGTCTGTATGAGTCCATGTCCCGATATATCCTTTCATTTCATCGGTGTATTTTACCCGTGCATCGACAAGACTTGTAGAGAGGACAAAAAGCAGGAACACATAAAATATTTTTCTGATATTCATTTTGAATTATAATTAAGTGAACAAAAATTAAACAATATTATATTCTATCAAGCAGCTATATCCTACATGTATAAATAAAATAATCAATCTGCATCACCGAATACATAACCTATTCTCAAACCGAAAGACGGTGCATTCTCAAACTCACCAAAACGCATGTATTCTCCACCTTTGGACGATACGCTACTGCCCTCAATCCTTTGTTTCATAGGACGGTAAAAAACACCAACAGAAAAGCCATATAACACCAAATCAGCAGATATCTTTATTGAGAAAGAGCCGCTCTTGATATCAGGATCAAACCACGCTGCAGATGTTGAGTAGCCAATGAAAGGATTGAGCATTAATCCTGTTGTACTGTCAAAACAGTCAAAAGGAATAAAGAAAGAAGGACCGAGATATAAATCCCAGATAAACTTACTGTCATCAAACCACTCTATCTTCTCTGTATTTACCCAACGGAAATTTGCCGAAAGTCCAAAACCTGCAATTCCGTTTTCGCCAGAACCTCACACTCCGAGTTCCACTTCCGGACAGAAACTACTTTTCACAGACATTCCATCCTGTCTGAGTTTTTGGTTGATTGTACTTCCGAAATGAGCCCATCCATCAAATCGTTGTGACTTTCCTTGTGCAGAGCACATGAGAAGTAACATTAAAATTACTATTTTTCCTACAATACTTAAATTAAATATTTTCATTGTTACTCAAATTTTTAAGATTTAGTAATGTTTAAAAAAACTTCCGCAATTATGCTTTTGCCCTTACAGGGCGCATTGCTACGAATAACCATTACCCAGGGCGATGCCCTGGGCTATGTGCTTGTTGCCCTTTCAGGGCGCATAGTACACAATTTTTGCGTAAGTTATTTTTTGCATATTACTTATCATTAATTTTGTTATAAATGTATTCGCGATTTAACATCATTTTTTTGTCAGTTCTTTTCTAAAAAGAAACATTCGATTCCTATCCGTATCCGAATATGTATTACTTCCGTTAAGATAATAGTCGGTATGAATCTTCTCACATTCCATCACAAGTGGAGTTTTTGAAAGGTCTACTGTGTAATACCAGGTTGTCAGTGACTCATTATAATAGTATCTGCCTGACCGTGGGAAGCCTGGATCAGCATTCCCGTCGCAGTCATCATAATATTTAGTCCATCCTTTTTCTCTCAGGCGTGATCGCTCATCGTGAAATACCTTAACAACAATGGAACACTGACTGCCATTCACAGAGATACGGACATCTCGGATACTACCATATCCTGGTGTGGTAAACTGATAAGCAGGATCTATCAATCTCACATTGGAACCATTTCCGCTAACCTCAAGCACATCCCAGCTTTTGCCCGTATAACTGCTGTATTGTTGCCAAATTCCATCTATCCGTACCGGACTATTGGAAAACTTCTTAAGCATGGCTTCCAATACTATCAGGTCTGCATCTATCTCACTTGACGCCGAGGGGTTAATGCTGACGTATGTTTTATATAACTGTTTTGCCTTATTATATGCAGATGTGCCTAACTCAGGTGTCAAGGCAGAGTAAATACGTGCAGCCTCAATATAGGCTTTTGCATAGTTGGGGTCACTTTTGATTACTTTCTCATATTCTTCCGCCACTTGCAGTTTATCATCTGCATTTACCATCATACTCTTAAGAGTTTCCGCAGCACGCAGATGAGCCGCTCCTTCACGTGAAAGATTCGTCTGTGCATTCATATTCACGCAGCAAAGCAGGAACATCAGTACATATACCGATATATAGTTTTTAATCCTTTTCATATATGTATAAAATTTTTAGTTTGTTTTCATTTCATTTTTGTTATGCCACCTATAATGTTTTTCACCACGCTGACCATCTGCGCCATCTCCTCCACGCAACACCATTCGTAGATGCTGTGCTCGCTCTGCTGACCAGAATAGATACATGGACCGCCGGGAATCATGTCGGGCATACGTGCTGAAAGCATTGCGGAGGTTGTGCCGCCACGCTCATGACGGGGAACGGCAACCATAAACTCCTTTGCTGCCGCCTTGGTTATAAGCTGTGGGACGTACTCCGGCATGGAGTATGCGATGTTCTCGTATTGCAGTGCCGGCTCGCTACGTGTCACCTTCACAAAGGGGAAAGCACGGCTTGTCTTCACGAATGCGCTGTCAAGATATTGGCGCAGGGTGTCTCCCTCGTTCTTGTCGAAATAGCGGAGACGTATTTTTGCGATGTATTCGTCACGGATTTCCTTGCCAGTACTGTCCTTAGGATGCTCGCAGGAATAGCAATGTATATAGCCTTTCTTTCCTGCACTTGCACTCGGATGTACCGAAGGTGGCAGACAACCTATAAAATAAGACGAGGCTGTGAGCGCGTCACCGTATTTGTTTTCAAGGCCGTGGCTTGGATGTGCCATGTTTCCCTTGAAATGGACAGTCTGGCCTATGGCCGTGAAATTGGCAACAGAGAAGGCATGAGGATCATCACCATCAACATCTATGACGATGTCTGGTCTTGTCCCAAACACTTTCGGGTCGTAACGGTATGCGGCCTTGCCGACATCCTCGTTCTGCGAAAGCATCACCATCACGCGTCCGTGCTTGAACTTCGGGTTCTTGATGATTTCCTCCAGCATGGTTACAAGCACCGTACAGCCGGTCTTATCGTCTGCGCCAAGCAGTGTTGTGCCGTCACTCGTGATGATGGTCTTCCCTTTCAAGTCCTTGAGATGTGCGCCCTGAGGCATATCAGGACTGAGGGTGATGCCGTTGCCGAGAGTGATTGTACCGCCGTCATAGTTGCGGTGCACCTGTGGCTTTATCCCTTTGCCGGGTGCTTCCGGCGTGACATCCATGTGTGCCATGAAGAGAATTGAGGGGACTTCTTCCTTTATGTTTGAGGGGATATCCACATAGATATACTGGTCGTCGGAGAGGGTCACCTTGACATCATTGCCTCCGAAAGACTTTATCTCATTATATATATGAGAAGCTATTTTCCTCTGCCCCTCCGTCATAGGGAACGACTGCGGGTCAGAATCGTCTATGGACTGGCTTTCAATCGTGGCGTAAGAGAGGAATCGCTTCTCTACCTTGGCTGTCCGCTGGGCAACGACATTTACAGGAACTTTCAGCTTTGGAAGCGAAGCGGACAAGGAAAAAGGCCTTTGAGCCAGATTTGAAACTTGCCGAGAACCGGCAGTTCCTACAGGTTTTACTCTGGGGACAACTTGCGGATGCACCTGAGGAACATTGCGTGGAAGGTTACCGGCGGCATGGATGGCACCAGTTACTATAGCACCTTTTGCGGCATTCCTCGCAGTCTTCGCACCTTTGAAGAATTGTTTGACCTGTGCATCGGCATCTAAGGACACAATACAACATGTCAGCGACAACACCGCCGATACAATACCAAACCTAAACATTGAACATTTCATAGTTTTACTGTTTTGCACCCTGCCCGTCTCCCTGCGTCAGAGCTAAAAATAAAGGGCCAGTAGAACTATATACAAAAAAGCGTGGAGACCGTACAATTGCCCGTCCCACACTCTGAGGCTTCTCGCATTGCCCATCTTAGTTGAACGAGCAACGCAGAACCCACGCCGATGTGTTTATATAATTATCCCTATACACCCGCAAAACACACCTTAAATATTATTAGGGTATGTATACAAGTATATACGGATGCCTATAAAACATCCCATGAGCATCTACCGTTGCCATGTTCCGACTAAGATGAAATTTTGCGAGAATTTCAGAGTGTCAAGAACAAAGCGCATGTAAACGCTTTTCCATAAATAGTAATCCCTATCCCACCCGAATGCGCCGCAGAATAAGGATATAGCTCCCCATCTTTGGCCCGGCGTAGGTGTACCGTTTTCCTTAGGGGTATTTAGCTGACTTTTCAGCACTTTCCACAAAGAATTAACAAGTACTCCGAGATTTGCTGCAAAGATAACATATTTTTTTGAAAAAAGTAAAAACATGGTGTTAAAATTTAAGGGGCCGTTAAAAAGATTGCATTTTATCTGCACTCGGCTAAAAAATCAAAAAACAGACAAAGCTAATTTATAGCCCACCTTAAGCAGCGTTGTTATCCAGCTCATTTGTTTTCAACGGATTAACTGTAAAATTAACGAATTATCAAGAAATAAAATTATCCGCAAAAACATTCATATAAAAAACGCTATAAAAAGCCCAAGCGGGTTCAATGGCACATGCAAGCGGGTTCAATGGCACATGAACCCGCTTGCATGTGCCATTGAACCCGCTTGCATTTTTTAATATTTATTCCGGTATATCCATAAACCTCTTCAATTTGCTTCCTCTGCCCAAACTCATTTTTTTCTCTGTGACGCTATATGGACTTCATATTTTTCTGATGCCACAGACAGAGTTATTTTGAATAAGCCTGAAAAGCGGTAAAAAGCATGTATGGGCACAACAAAGACTGTATTTATTTCTTGCGGCCGCATATATAGAGGTCCTACAGGTTTTGCGACCGCAGCGCCAATCTTGCAGCCTCTGCCCGCGCAGGCTTTCCTGTAGCCGTAGTTGGAACTGCGCCAACATGCACAACAGCCTTGGGCTGCCAATAATGAGGCAACACACTGCGGCAAGTGGCGGCAACGCCATCAGTGTCCATGTCTTCGGTAAGCAGAACAACCTCCTCACCAAACTTTTTTGACGGGCGCTTGGTCACTATAAATGGCTTCGAAAGATGTGATGCCAACACCATCTCCACGTCCTCGATTTGTATCTTCACACCTCCCGAACAAATAACATTGTCCAAACGTCCGAGTATGCGGAAACGTTTTCTGCCTGCGCTCTCGTCAATGACGGCAATGTCGTGAGTGTGGAGAGTTTGCGGACAAACCAAGGGGGCATCAATAACAAGACAACCATTGCCGGCAAGCGATATTCCGACACCGGGCAACGGCTCATACCATTGGCTGTAGCCGTTGCCGTCGATTCGGCGGAGGGCTATGTGCGACAAAGTCTCTGTCATGCCGTATGAGCTCCACACCGCATTGGGAAAAGTCTGCAGCACAGCCTCCATATCCTTGTCAATGGCGCCGCCACCTATGAGTATGTGTTTTATGTTTTTGATCTTACGGCACTGGTCTGCGTCCGAAAGCGAATTGTAGACCTGCATGGGCACCATGGCGGCAAAATCTATACCGCAATCAACCGTCTGCAGAGGATTTCCAGAAGGCGGCACGCAAATCATGTCAAGTCCGCAAACAAGACTCCTGACAACCATCATCTTGCCGGCAATGTAATCCATTGGCAGACACACAAGAGCCTTGTCGCCAGATTTTAACCCCAGTGCCTTGCACGTCATCCGTGCCGAGGCCTCCATGCGTGCCTTCTCCGCCATCATCAGCTTCGGCTTGCCTGTAGAGCCACTTGTATATACGGGCACACAGTCGTTGGCATCATGCCATTGGGCTATAAACTCCTCAATTTCCATAATTAATTGGTTTAAACCACATTCTCTCGCCACGCAATTCTATCGGCATTTCCACATTTTCTGTAAAAAGCTGTCCTGTTCCCAATCCTTGCGGCATGATACCGGTTCCGGGATAGGTTTTTGCGGCAAGATGAGCTATGGCGTTTAGCCCTACATTGCTCTCCAACGCACTTGTCATCCACGAGCCTATACCGCGCTCACGAGCCAAAGAGACCCACTCCGCAGTTCCTGCCATGCCTCCATGCAGCGACGGCTTCAGCACAATGTACTGCGGGCGTATGGTGTCAAGCAGCATCTCTTTCATAGGGCGCAGGTTTACGCCAATCAGTTCCTCGTCGAGAGCTATGGGAATTGGCGATGAGGCACACAAGCGCGCCATATCGCGCCATTGGCGCTGACGTATGGGCTGCTCTATGGAATGGATGTCATAATGAGCCAATATATCAAGCAGCGCCATGGCCTCGTCTGGGTCGAAGGCGCCATTGGCATCGAGCCTCAGCTCAACGGCACTTTGCGGAAAAGCCGACCTGAGAATGGACAGCAACTCTACCTCACGGTCAAAACCGATGGCACCGATTTTTATCTTTATACATTTGAAGCCGTCATCGAGTTTACGCTGCATGCGCTCAAGCATCTGGTCGTAGTCGCCCATCCACACAAGTCCGTTCGTCGGTATTCCGGCCTCGCCACGGGCAAACGGGGTGTCAAAAAGTGCAAATGAGCCACAGGCGTCAATCTGTGCGAAAGCTGTCTCAAGCCCGAAAAGCATCGACGGATAAGGGCGCATCATGTCGTAGGGTATACGGCCGGTACGCTCTATCATGTCGCAAAATTGCCGGAGTATGGAGTCGTAGCCCGCAACCTCGTCGCATGAGAGGTCGGGGAGCGTGGCACACTCCCCCACTCCATGTATGCCATCGTCGGTACAAACATCGACATAACGGCTCAGCCGGGTTGTATATTCACCACGTGATGTCCGGGCTGGCTGCTTAAATTTCAACGTGCGGTTGGTTATGGAAATTCGAAGCCCCCCTGCCCCCCGACGGGGGGTATCAGAAACTAAAAACATAAGTCTTTAAACTTTAATCATTAAAACTCTAATCAATATTCCCCCGCCGGGGGGCAGGGGGCCTCCCTATGGAAATATCGGATACTGATCGAAATCGGGCTTACGCTTCTCAAGGAACGCGCGTCCGCCTTCCTGCGCCTCGTCCATTGTGTAGTATAGCATCGTGGCATCGCCCGCCAGCTCCTGTATTCCAGCCTGTCCGTCGAGTTCGGCATTGAGTCCGGCCTTTATCATTCTCAGTGCAAGCGGACTGCGCTCCATCATTGTCTCAGCCCATTCCACACAAGTATCCTCCAGCTCACCGAACGGCACCACCTTGTTTACCATTCCCATCTGCTCAGCCTCACGCGCTGTGTACTGACGGCACAGGAACCATATCTCACGGGCTTTTTTCTGTCCGACCATACGCGCAAGATATGACGCACCGAAACCTGCGTCAAAACTTCCTACCTTTGGACCTGTCTGTCCGAAAATTGCATTCTCGCTTGCTATCGTAAGGTCGCACATGACGTGGAGCACATGACCGCCACCAATAGCATAGCCGTTTACCATGGCTATTACAGGCTTTGGCAACCGCCTGATCTGCATCTGCACATCAAGAACATTCAGACGCGGCACACCGTCAGCACCAACATATCCTCCCCGCCCCTTCACATTCATGTCGCCACCGGCACAAAAAGCCTTGTCGCCCGCACCGGTAAGTATAACAACCCTGATGCCGGCTGTCTCACGGCAATAGGCAAATGCCTGCGACATCTCCCACGTTGTAAGCGGCGTAAAGGCGTTGCGGTAGCGCTCACGGTTGATCGTTATCTTCGCAATGTGGTTATACTCTTCAAACAGTATCTCCTTGAAGTCAAAACCCTCAATGGTTTTCCAGTTTCTTTCCATAGTTGGTATATTTTTATTTTAAAATGTTTTCATATTCCCGCTGGTCGTCCTCATCGTCGGTCACGACCTCAAGCAGCATAGGCGACGGACAGCGCTCATCAACAAGCCAGCTAATGCCGTCTGCCAATTCGCCGGCATACGTTACCCGACGATATGCCACGCCGTTTTGCATACAGACACCCTCGGCTGTTGTATTGTGGCGCGCCATCACGTAGCTGTCGCATGCGGGGCTGTCCTCAAGATTGCGGAACCTTCTGAATATTCCGCCACAACCATTGTTGACAAGCAGAATGCGGAAGTTGCCGCATAATCCGGAATGCCACAGAGCGTTGGCGTCGTAGAAAAAGCTGAGGTCTCCAATGATACAGGCTACGGGAACAGGCGACATGAGCGAATAGCCAGCAGCCGTAGACAGCGAGCCTTCGATGCCGCTGACACCACGGTTTACAAACAGATAACGGTCGGAGAACAACTGGGCTATACGCACAGACATGCTGTTTCCGACATGAACATCGAACGGCTTGCCCTTTATGGCACTAAAAAATTCCTTTATAGCTGCCGTCTGTGAATAGGCTGGCTCATAGCTTTGTATATTTTTAAGGCACTCAGCTTTTAGCTTTTGCCATCTCTGAACCCATTCGCCAGCAGGAATATTTTTACATACATTGGCAACTTCTCTCAATACCGTCGACACATCTGCCACAACCACATCCGTGGCATTCATCAGCACATCAGAAATACCTTCCGAGCGACTTACCACGATACACCTTTCAGGCTTGCTCTTCTGCAAAAATCCAAGCATAGGTTTGCTAAGCAAATGTCCGCCTACATACAAAATTGCATCGGGCAGATAACCGTCACAGCATTCCACTTTTGCCATCATCACATCGGGCGACGGCAATGGCAAAGAAGAATCATCAGAAAGTTTCTCAGATATTACAACTGCCTTATCGGAAAGCTGGCGCATAATATCTGCCACTTCTTGAAATTCGTTACGTGGAAGTTGTCCGACAACAATCATCGGACGCTCTGCTTTTGCGAATGCAGCCACAATGTTATGAACTTCAACGTTGCAACCTTTTGGCTCCACATAATTTATCCTGCGCTCACAAGGCAATTCGGCAATAGTGAAATTATACAGCGGCTCAGACACCGGAACATTGATATGTACAGGTCCTGCTCCATGCGATGTCAGCATGGCAAGCGCCTCGTTTACAATACGGTTGCAGTGCCAATGCTCAACTTCGTTATCAGGCTCGGGCAACGATACTGAATATTTCGCCATATTGCCAAACGCACCAGTCTGAGGCAAAGTCTGTCCCTGCATCTGCCCTATCATAGCCAACGGACGGTCGGCAGAAATAACAAGCAACGGAACATTCTGATAGAAAGCCTCGGCTACGGCAGGCGCTAGCAATGCTGTGCCACTCGTAACACATACCGCCACAGGCCGCTGCGACGCCAAGGCCAATCCGATGGCATAGAAACCAGCCGAGCGCTCATCGGTTACTGAGACGCAACGCATCTTGGGGCACGACGAGAAGTTGTGGGCTAACGGCGCATTGCGGCTGCCCGGACACACAACAACCGTCTTTACGCCATGTGCCGACATCAGCGATGTAAGTATGTTTACGTTTAGTTTATCTGAGTACATAATCTTGTTTTTTATATATCTCCTCCGGTGGCAAAGGAGCTTGCAACCACAAGCTGGCGCATGCTCTCCATCTTAATAACCGTCTCCCGCCATTCGCTGTCCTCTACGCTGCCGGCAAGCAGTCCGCCACCGGCATGCATCACGCAACAGTTGCCAGAAATCTCCATACACCTCAACGAGACAAACAACGATGACTCGCCATTTATATTCCACGGGCCTAAATATCCGCTGTAGTAGCGGCGGTTTCCCGTCTCGTTTTCAAGAATAAAATCCATAGCCTCCTGCTTTGGCAAGCCACAAACGGCTGGTGTAGGATGAAGAGCCTCAACGACATTGCCAATACCATTTCTGCTGTATCTGAAAAAAAAATCGCTTCGCAAATGGACGATGTTGCCGGCCCGCACAGTATAAGGCTCAGAAACTTCCATATCTGCAACTAACGGACTCAGGCATCCGGCTATGTAGTCGGCTACAAATTTCTGCTCGGCAATATTTTTCTTCGACCACTCACACTCCAAAGTCCCCTCGTATGGCATTGTTCCAGCCAAGGCCATTGTGCGCCATCCGTCGCCATCACGTGCCAACAAAATCTCGGGCGTTGCCATAAGCCAGGAACCTGCCACACTGCTGCTCACCAAAGCTATCATCATGCGCGGATATCTGCGGCTAGCCTCAGCAAAGAGAAGCTCAGCATTGAACGGTTTATCGGCGACAACCTCTGAGCAACGCGACAACACCAACTTGGAGAAACGCCCGCATACGATAGCCGAATGGAAGGCCTTGAAATCTTTTTCGTAGGCCTCTCTGTCGGCATGCTCCATTCCGCCGGCAGCAACCTCAGCCTGTGGCAGATCTACCTTTCTCACCTCGCCACGGATAACTATAACCGGAGCGTCGGCCGAGACTACAAAATTCTGTAAGCATCAGTTGCGTATGGCAGCCGGTACATGGCAAAATCATTCATGGCATATTTATTCTTTAGGCCTCGCCATAATATAGTTTGTAACCGTAACCGACGAAATCAGCTCGCCCTCTGAATTCTCGATGTCTATTTGCCAAGTGTGCAGCGTGCGTCCCTTATGCAGCAACCGTGCGGTAGCCTCAACGACATCACCTTCGAGCACAGCCTTAACATTACTTAAAAACACATTGATGACCACGCTTATTTTCCCCGGACACAAAGCCAGCGAGCCAACACCTGCGAGATTTTCGGCAAGCGCCAGCGATGCGCCGCCACTCAAAAAGCCGAACGGCTGACGGTTGCGGTGGTCAACCTTCATTTGCGCCTTGCAGGTGTCAGGGTCTGGTGTCGATATAAACTCCATACCAAGAGTCTGCGACAGCCCGTAGTTTCTGCCCAGCATTTTCTTTATGTTTTCTATATCCATATCTTTGCCAAATTTACTGCAAAGATAACGCAAACATACGGAATAGCAAAAGCATTTCCAAGTTTTGTTGATTTTTAGGCGGGTTCTATAAATTCCCACCGAAAATAAAATGCATCACGGGACCTTCCGTTTTGCCACCTTTCGTTTTACTCTGGAACTCAGAATTTTGAAATAAACACACATATAGACACCAAAAGGGGTGTACCAAAACTCACATTTTGATACACCCTCGGTGACTTCGGTGGGATTCAAACCCACGACCTTCAGAACCGGAATCTGACGCTCTATTCAGCTAAGCTACGAAGCCATTTACGCTATTTGCGGTGCAAATGTAACAATTTTATTTCAAAACACAAAATGTGGGACAAAGGTTTTTCACTTTTGCCCCACATTTTATATAAAATTTGCCTATTAAGTCATATTACTTGTTAACGAACTTATAAGTCTCGCCGCCTTTCTTCATTACATAGATACCCTTTGGCAGCGGACCGTCAATGTCGGCAACCTTTACACCGTTGAGATTGTAGATACCGTCGGCAGCAACGCCTGCCACATTCTCCACATTCTTTATTCCGCTTGTTATACTGCCTTCCTCATCGCTGATTACAATGTAGCCAACAGTCTCTGATATTGGCTTTGAAGAATTTATTGTGCCGTTCTCACTATCTGTATCATCAATCTGGAAGCGTACGCTTGTAGAATAATCTCTGGCTCCAGCTGCTGCAAGACGGAGCACACACAGTGCCGGGTTGTTTCTGGTTTGCATCTGCGCATAGACAATCGGATTTGCGAGTTTATCGTTGTTGCCGTAATACAAAGTCCTGTTCGAAAGAGAACTTGAAGAGGTAACCACAGAGTCGCGCACTGTTATGATATGTCCTTTTCCATCGAGGCACTGACCTTTATCTATGGCAAGGAAACTCACACAGCAGTTTCTTGTTCCTGTAAGCCCCTCTGCCTGACGCTGCAAAATAATCTTGAAACCTTCTTTAGTTATGTCGAAAGGACGTGCGGTTACGGGATATGGATTAGCAGCGGTACCATAAGTGAAAGGAGATACGAGCACTACTGGTGCCTCCTCGAATGGCTTGGCAAATGTTACCCATGCCGTGTCTCTGTCCTCATATATACTTCCTACCGTCAGACGCTTTTCGGTGATACCGGCCTCATAATTCAATGTGCCGAGCTTGCCGGTTCCTGCCTGAGCTGCAATGAAACTGAAATACTCAGCATTTTTCATTTCCTCAGAAGCGGTTTTGCCTGCTGTCCATGAAACAAAGTTTAACGTCAAGACACTGTTCCTTGAACCAGAGACACCAGATATCGACGCAAGATGCTCGTGAAGAGAAGCATTGAAGTTTCTATTGCTGACAGAACTGAACACAACGGCAGGCTGCTCTGTGAAGTTGCCGGAAAGGAAACCTACAACATTATTCTTGTCGGCCACAGAGAGCTGTCCAAACTGCACATTTCCAGAATCTTCGCTGTCGCCCAATGCTGTTGCTGTAGACATGGCATAATAAGTCTCATCAGAATATCGGCTTACACCCGAATAGTCGACCGTATGTATGCGGTATGAATATCTTCCGCCCACTACGAGCGTGTCCTGATAAGTATAATTTGCCTCCGTATCCTGCAAGTCGACATTTGCTATCTCTGCCCATTTGCCGTTATCTATCTTTCGCTCTACGGTCATAGAGTTGTTGAACTCTCCGTTAGGCTCTTTCCATGTCAGCTTGAAAGTACGCTTAGTTGTTGTAAAGGTTCCTTCAAGATTTGTGGGCTTGCCCATTCTCGGTGCCCTTGGCACATATTTGTCATATTCCTTCTTGTAGCCAACTCCGGTATTCATATTTGCATAATACTCGCCGGCAGGGGTCAGTGCGCCGTCATTATATATTTTTGAATACCACGCCTCGCTGTTCCAGTAGAAATATCTCTCGACATATCCCCAGCTGTTAAGCTTGTCAAGAATGCGAGGTAAGACAACAGCATTCTGAGAGACACGATAGCTGTCGTCCCAACCATTGGTGAACACTCCGTTATGGTTCCACGATGCTCCCCATACCCACTCAGAAATCCACAACGGACGGTTACCGTAGTTGCTGTACCAACCGGCAAGGTTGTTAAAGGAGCCTTCGGGCCAATAGCAGTGAACGTCCATAAGGTCGCAACGCCAACCACGGGCATCGATGGAGTCTATGAACTCACGCAGCCAGGAGAGGCTTCCGTCGTGCGATGAGGGAGAGCACAGACGCTTACCTGTTGCCATAAGATTTTGCCAGTTGGCGAGCACTGTAGCAACACTCTGCGGATGGTCATCAGAAGAGTTACCAGGCTCGTTGTTTGTCTTCATCATTGGCGAGTATGAAGTTTTTCCGCATGTTGCGGCTGATGGCCAATCCTCATAAATATGATTGGCAACGCATTCACGGTCAATACCCATGTTTACTCCTTCTGCCCAGTTGTAGCACGATGTGGTGTTGAGAGCGGCATTACTCTCGGTTCTTGTATCGCTTGCAAGGCCGGCCTTGCTGCAGTCATTCCATTTGAATATACGGTAAGAGCTTACCTTATTTGCCATCAGCGCAGGCAGGTCCATTTCCAAGTCGGCATTGTCGGCTATGAAACACCGGCTGTATCCGTAACCGCCCTTACCTGTGGCAAATGTCACCATATATCCGCGTTTCAGCTTAAAGCTCTGTATGCGGTTGTTCAGTTTGGCATCGGTCAGAGTGTTCATAAATCCGCCCGTGTCCTCAAGCCCGAAGTCGTTTACGGCCTCACCCTGAAAACCTTTCTCCGAGTATACGGTAAGCGGTTTGATGTCGCTGGCATACGGCATGATGATAGCGCCGCGGTTGTAGATTTTTACCTGACAGTTGGTTCCGTTTTTGGCAGGCTCACCGTTTATGGTGACAAAAGCCAACTGATCAAGAGCCAGCGAAGGTTTCAGCGCATCGAGAATAAGCACAGCATGGTCTGTATTCGTGATGTTTACAGAGCCTGTAGCCGTGAAAGGCGTGTCTGACGAGATGTGATAATCAACATCATCGCTTAAGGTGACAGTCTCTGAGACTTGCTCGACTGTCTGCACGGTATTGTCGGCAAATGCTGTCGACAACGACGCAACGAGTGATAATGAAAGTAAAGTTAGATGTTTCATTTTATTTTAGGTTTATGATATTTGCTTGGTGCAAAGATAACAATAATAACCAAATTACACAATTATATATTAAATATTAACTTTTGTTTTGCCACATACTCCATCATGCAGGCAAGCATCTATTTTATGTACAATATGTCATGCAGAAAAGGGATTATGTTTCGTTTTGCCAAAAATAATCGTCAAACCTATTGCAATTTAATAATAAATAACTACCTTTGCAGACAATTTTAAACAACAGACAACAAAACATGAGCAAACTGATAGAGCCAACAGGCTATGAGGCTCTGCTTGACAGATGTCAGACGGAGCTTGGAATAAAGAAGATAAAGGACTTTTTTCAGCAAAACCTCTCAACAGAGCTGAAACTGCAAAGGGTTACGGCACCGCTGTTCGTTATGAAGGGACTTGGAATAAACGATGACCTGAACGGCGTGGAGCGTGCGGTATCGTTTCCCATAAAAGATTTGGGCGACGCAAGGGCTGAGGTTGTACACTCGCTTGCCAAATGGAAACGCCTCACATTGGCTGAATATGGCGTTAAGCCCGGCTACGGAATATATACCGATATGAATGCCATCAGGGCCGACGAGGAACTCGATAACCTGCACTCGCTGTATGTCGACCAGTGGGACTGGGAGGCGGTTATAAATAAAGAAGACAGAACAATACATTTCCTTGAGGATGTGGTTAGAAGAATTTATGCGGCAATTTTGCGTACAGAGTATCTGACGTGCGAGATGTTCCCAGTCTTGAAACCTTTCCTTCCACAGACAATTCATTTCACTCATAGCGAGGACCTGTTGCAAATGTACCCCGGCCTCTCGCCGAAAGAGCGCGAGGATGCTATCTGCAAAAAATATGGAGCCGTATTTATAGAGGGCATTGGCGGCAAACTGTCCGACGGAAAGAAACACGACGGACGTGCGCCCGACTACGATGACTGGTCTACCATAGCTGAGAACGGCAAGGCCGGTCTCAATGGTGACATTCTGATATGGTATCCTGTGCTTGGCAGGTCGTTTGAGCTAAGCTCAATGGGTATCAGGGTGGACAAAGAGAGCCTGCTGAGGCAGTTGGAGACTGAAGAAAAACAAGACCGTGAAAAGCTCTATTTCCATCAGCAGCTTCTTGGCGAAAAGCTGCCGTTGTCAATGGGCGGCGGCATCGGCCAGAGCCGTCTGTGCATGGTGATGCTCCACAAGGCGCATATCGGAGAAATTCAGGCAAGCATCTGGCCTGAGGACATGCGCCGGGAATGTGCAAGGCTCGGCATGCCGCTGATTTGATAAAATATTCAGTCGGATTTGCAATTATGACACAAATCCGACTGAACTGATTATTTGTCGTTTTTCTGCTGCTTTTCCATCTTCTCTCTTATTTTCTCCTCATAGAGGCTTATCATAGTGTCGAATTTTATGATTTCCTCATCCGTGCCATTTGTGGCTTCAAGATAGTCGATGTGGTTGCGTATCTGATAGTATTCGCTGTTGGTCTTTATATACCCTCTTTCCTCTATCTTTCTCACTTTATCCATGCGTTTCTTGTCGAAGTCACGCAGGTCTTTGCCACAAGCAGCACGAAGGCGGGCGTTGAGGATTGGATATTCTTTATCTGAAGGAGATGGACGCAATTCATTTCCATATGAAAACCATTCTTTTAACTTCTTGAGATTTCCGTTTCTATAGAATTTGATAATGTCGTTTTGCATTTTTTCAAAATCTTTTTTGATGTTCGGTATTTCATTTTTATCAATACAATCATTAACAAAATAATTACATGCATAATCGTACATGATTAAGCACCACTCTTTATAAAATTCCAATTCTTCCATTTTTATCTTTATTTTTAATAACCTGAATATGGAGCAATATTGCCAAAATATTGATTTGAGCTATTATGAAATTTTTTCCCAAATGGATTTCTCTTAGCAACTCCTCGTATAAGATTTGCGACCTTGGGATTACCTACCCCTCCATAATAGTCTATAAGTTGCTGTTCGCGCCCTCGTATCGCAGAATAGCTCTTTGAATATCTGTCAACCACTGGTCTTCCGAAACCCAAAGCCTTCTTTAAGCCATGTTTATAATACCTTCTATTAGCAATTTGCTGTGGCGTTCCTGTT